>NZ_BAOS01000025.1 GCF_002443295.1 Candidatus Scalindua japonica
CCCATCAGACAAAAACAGTAAAGATCGAAAAACTCTTGGATTATGTTTAGAAGGATACTGCTCTAAACCCATATAAACGGCATCCCAGCAATTTGAGAAATCGCTATATATTTCCTCTGATGCAAAATTAGTAATTGCGTCTTTCGCCACATTTTTGCTAGTCACAAATGACTGTAGAATTGATGGTTGAGCATCAGGTCTGTGAAACTCTATTGCACCTATTTGATGAGTTTCCTTGAGACTATCTATCAGGGATTTTACCCCCACAATCATAGTTTCAATACCATGATGGTTCTTTTTCATTGACGAAGAGAAATCTAAGACCAGCATAACTTGCAGTTGAAAATCATCCTGAGAAGAAAGAAAAGCACGGCTTTCTGAATAGTCAATCTCTTTTCCATTTTCCCATATTTTCAAGGAGTTCAAATCAAGCTCCTGTGGATTAATAATTATGGCATGATTATATTGATCTCGTAGAGAAAAAATATATTGAACATTGCTGGGAGTCTGGTGTGCTCTATAAATATTCTTAAATACGATCTTATCAAATTGATATTCAATCGCCACTGGTGATACTTCATCAGAGAGTTCACTATTCTGAGCATCTTAAACTTTAATAGTATATTCCTGACCACCCGGAAGAAGGTCTTTTGTTAGCTTCCATTTAAATTCACCAGGACTTACATCATCATTTCTAAATTGGTAATAATCTGCAATATTTTCAACTACACAACCATTCGAAAGAAGATAAATGTTAACAAAATCAAATATGCCCATAGACGCATTCCAACTTATAGTAACTTCACTTCCAATCTCAAGTGAGGTATTCGCTGAAGGATTATTAATGGTTATAGCGTCTTCTCCTCTTTCCGCCAATAAGGTAATAGTTTTATCTCCTCCATTTGATTTAATATTGATTGCACCTTTGTGACTACCGATGGATAGCTTGGTCCTGTCTATTCTTATAGAGCAGACGCATAAACTAACTTGAATGTCGGTAAAGTATCCAATTATTTTGTCACTGTTTCTTTATCAACTGTCTTCTTTTCCATCTACGTCTTACTTCTGCACCTGAGAGTCCTGCCAGACCAATCCCTAATAATGCAATGGTTGTGGGTTCTGGTACAGGGTCTGCAGTGGAAGCGATGAACACGTTGTCTAGTCCGAATATTTCTCCGTTTGTTCCTGGCAGTGTATCCCTGAGGCTAAATCCAATAGTCGTAAAGGATGCCATAGAGTCAACGATACCGAAGAAACCGATCTCATCGGGCGGTAGAAAAGAGTCATCGAATTGTACGGTTTCTCCATTGACAATTATATCTAATTGGTCATCACCAACCGGCGATTCCCACGTGCCTGCGAATCCGACAATCGGTGTATCGAATTCAAACCTGAGTTCATATACACCAATGAAAAATGGTTGTATTGCCAAATTTCCTATGAATGCATTTGTCCCGTTGCTAAAATCGAATATGTTACTGATACCTGTTAAAAATACTGGATCGATGGTTGGCCCCGGGTCTTCCCTGTCCACAAATATATTGAATGAGCCAATATCAGTCAGGCCGGCTGAAAAGTTGCCAACAGGTGAGGATGAAAAGTCTTCCTGCGTTACGTTAGCAAGCCCAATTGCGTTGTTCCAGTCGGTAAAATTTGTATAGCCTACCGGACTAGCATAAGCCTGAGACATCATCAGTGTCTTTACTAGCAAAATAAATATTACGCTCACACTGAATGATTTAATTACAGAAAACGATTCAAATATTTTAGTTTGTTTCATAATATAGACCCTTTCTTCCCCGAGTAATTGCTGAGGACTCTAAAATTACGCTCCCATTACGCCGTTCACCCAAGCCGCCTGTGGTGTAGGCTGGATAATTAATACTTATGAAACTACAAATCTTAGTCCATTTTACGTCACCTTCATCTCCACCTGATGCGATATCCCCTGCCCCCTTTCTAATATTTGAAGAAATAAGCCTATAACCCCAATCATTGCGCACTCCAACTATTATAGGTTACCCATTTCCAAAAGGATACTTATCATATGACTATTAGTGCTTTTTCTATACTCATAAAAATTGAACATTTGTATTATTGAAAATCAGGGAATAAATGCGGATCTGTAATGGTAAAAGTGTCTTTTCTCATTAAAAAATACTCCTTTAACATTAAAATATGGGTAATTACTTCTTTTGCTAAAAGGTAATGCGGGAGTAAAACATTTATTTTTCTAAATGTCAATAATAAAACACTAATCAAGTGGTATTTTATATGTAGCGTGAGTATGGAAGAGAACAAAAAAGGAGCATGGTAATTTGATTACCACACCCCTTAAAGAATTGGTCACAAAATGGTCACAACTTTAAGGATTTTATCACCTTGCACTGTAGATATTCGGTAAGCCCATCATTTTTAGCTTCATAAGATATTTCCCTGCCCCTTCAAATAAGCCCAATCTAATTAATTTTTTTTATATATGCAAAAAATCATCTTGACATTCACCTCTTTTTCGGTGATACTGCATGTATGAACTACCCAGGCGGAAAAGGTGGAGTATATCATAAGCTTATTAATCTAATGCCTCCCCATGAAATATACATAGAAGCGCATTTAGGTGGTGGAGCAGTAATGCGTCATAAGTATCCAGCAAAGCGTAATATTGGCATAGAGATTGACTCTGAAGTAATACAAATGTGGAATGATAAGAAAGCAATAGATTTTGAACTGATCCATGATGATGCAATTAATTTTCTAAGAAGCTATGAGTTCACAGGTAAGGAATTGGTATATTGTGACCCTCCGTATCTTCGAGAGACAAGAAAGACATATGCTCGGATATATAAATATGAATACACCCTGGAACAACACATCAAACTTTTAGAAGTGATAAAATCCCTGCCATGCATGGTAATGATATCCGGTTACGAATCAAAATTATATACAGTATCTTTAACGGAGTGGCATAGTCATTCTTATAAAGCAGGTTGCCATCATGGGGTAGCGACTGAATGGGTATGGATGAACTATCCTCCACCGGTAGAACTACACGACTATCGTCATTTGGGCAACGGCTTTCGAGAACGTGAACGAATAAGGAAGAAGTCGAACCGATGGGTTGCCAAACTTAAATCAATGCCTGTTTTGGAACGTCAGGCTTTACTCTCAGCCATACATGCCACCAGGGAACAAAACGAATAATTATTATTTTACTTTTAAGGTGATGTAACGTTTCTTAAAGTGCTGCCTTTTTTTAATAACAAATATTCAATGTTAGAAATAAATACTGTATCTCAACCCGCTCTCTCGCATCCGCATGCAGGCGGTGATTGGCATATGTGTCAGTCCCAAAGGGAATTCAATATCCTTTCAAATGAAAAATCTTACTGGAAAGCCCAGTTTGAAAGGAGTAAAAAGAAAAATGCAGAATTAATCAAAGAAAATGAAATCCTTAAAGCCAAGTTGGCTTTAAGAGAGAAACAGCTTTTCGGCAGAAAGGGAGAAAAAGGAAATAAAAACGGTCCCGAGAAGGGTGATAAAAAAGGCAAGCGAGGGCAAAGGAAAGGAACAAAAGGACATGGCAGGCGAAGCCACAAAGGCTTACCGGTTGTAGAAAAAGAATATGATTTAGCTGAAGATGAAAAGTATTGTAAAAAATGCGGACTTTCCTTCAATGAATTTCCCGGTACAGAAGATTCCGAAGAGGTGGAATATGAAGTTCTAATTTATCGTAAAGTACATAAAAGAAGAAGATACACTCCTACATGCAGTTGTAACTGCAACCCTGGTATTATTACAGCAAAAGGGCCGGATAAGCTTATATCGGGAGGTGGCTACGCAATATCTTTTTGGATAAAAGTGTTTTTGGATAAATATCGTTGGCAGACGCCAACTAATAGATTGAGAGAGGAGTTGGAGAAGTTCCAATTATTTGTCTCACAGGGGTCCATTACCGGAGGGTTTCAATTTATTTCCGGTTTGCTAAAACCCATTGAAGATGAAATTATTAATAAAAACAAAACAGAGACCCATTGGCATTGCGATGAGACCCGTTGGATGGTATTTGTTAATATGCCAGAGAAGAAAAATCATAAATGGTATCTTTGGATATATCAATCGGCAACTACTGTTGTTTTTTTACTTGTGCCTTCCCGTGGGGCAAAAGTCCCAATACCACTTCCCAAAATCAATAGAGATATTTATGATAAGAAACAAAACAGGGATGAACCATCACATATTTACCTTCATACTTAGACGCAAATGGATAGAGCGTATTATTAGGCACTAATCATTCTGTAAATATTTCCTCCATTAAACACCGATTTTCACAGGCTCTGAAATAATCACAATATTCCCCTAATCAAGCAGTCCAAATAATTTCTATAGTTTTTCCATTAAGCCATGGCACGTGAAAAGGCGATTGTAATTTTTCTACCCCAAGCAGCACAGGAGTGTGACTTCTTTTTCTTATTTTGATCAAAAACTTATTGCCATCATAGACTACCCTGCCGGGCACATCAATTTGCCATCATAGACTACCCTGCCGGGCACATCAATAAATTTCTTAAAGATTGTAGGTGCAAGATTATTTTCAAATCTTCGTAAATCATTTGCTAACCTGTGATAGAATGTATCTGCTATCATTGACCATAAAATATCAAAATGTATCCGAATCATCAGTGGTGAAGAGAGGGCGTTAAGATTGAAAAACGCCACTAACTCTGCAAGCTTGTTTTCTATCCTCCAACGTTTCGCATACACCTCCAAAATACTTTGAAGGGGCAATTCCGTATTGTTTGTCACAATAAAAGTAGGCTCGCTGCGGCCATGATCTTTTACTATTATTTGACGAAATGAGCTTTTGCAATCCTTTAACCTGAGCTGGCTCTCATAAACTGATACTCTTTTATATTTTCGCTTTGGAATAGGCACGTAAATCTTTTTCCAAACCCCTCTGGGCAACTCCCTGGTTTCTTTTATCAATCTGGCATAACGTTTCCGCAGGGTTACAAACTTCACCTTCCTCTGTGTCAGATCATCGAGTATCCTATATGTTGTAAATTTACAATCGAAAACCAGTGTTTCCGCAACATTCTCTTTTATGCTTTTCCAGTACTCTACAAATTTATTAATCTCATTGGCCTCTTCCCTGCGTAATACATCTGCCCTCGTATACACAATGGCATTGCTAATACCATCAGAAGCAAAAATTGTATTAGCCCCTTTCATCGTTTTGCCTTTCGCTCCGCACCAAACCTTTTCCATTTCTGATTCATCTCCATGATGTGGGATTGAGTGAAAATCCAGATTAATGAACCCGTTTCCATAAAAGGCAGGATACTTTTTATGAAAAAGCGATACGACTTTTTGTTGTAAGTCCATTAACTGTTGTTCAGAACAACGACAAGAGTAGGTACACATATACGTAGGTTTCGGGAGGATGTTTAACCCGGCAAAAACCCCTAACCCCGGTTCTTTATCATAAGAGCCAATATGGCTGAGCCGTTTGCCGCCTATTAATTTGAGAAGTAACATTGATAAACAGGCTTGAGTTGCTCCAATATCGCTTGATTCGGGTAGTTTACACTCTTTTATTAAATCCAGTATGCCGGATTCTAAAATATAGGGGATAAAAAAGAATACCCCCACACTGGGACAGTCAACATGGAATTTCTCAAGCTCAGTAAAATTTAACTCTTGCGTGCGTTCCGCTATGATCTTTCCATCACGAGTCTTTCCGAGCTCCTTGTTCGTTCTACGCTTTAACTTGCCAAAGCCGGCTTGTTTTAAAATACGCTCTACTGTGCTTACTGACAAATCAATGCCATCTTGTGTTAAACGGAATTGAATATCAGGGGTTGAAAGCCTTTGTTTTCTATAGGCAATGATTTTTTTCTGCACGTCAGAGGGAGTTCGTTTGTGCTGTGGTCCTTTTTGCACAACCGGAAAAAGTTCTATTTTTCTCGCTTTTGCATCTCTTAGCAAAGCGTAGATCGTGCTGCGTTTGTAATGATATTTTTTTTGCAACCATTTCAACTGATTGCTTTTCAAGGACAATAGCACGTATGGCATCGTACTGTTTCTGTCGTTGTGAAAGGAGGGTTTTTAAAATATTCTACAAGGTCAAGGCATTCTTTCATTAGGGCCCAATTATGATTAATAAATACTGTAAATAATAGCAATAGACAACTGTCCGTACTGCTACAATAGCTTAAATACAGGCTATTTGGTGTATGCTATTGCCGAAAAGAATAAATTCTATCATATTTATAATAATCAGTATATATATTTATTCATCAAATTACAACCCTAATTTTTACAAAATACGTCTGGTGGTCGGAGATAAAAAAAAAGAGGCGAAGGCCGAATAAAGATTTATTGCAATAGGGCGAAAGTCCTGTTTTACAAAGGCCACACAGTGTTACACTAAAATCAACATGCAAAAAAATAAGCAAAGGGGTAGAAAATATACAGAGTTGGAAACAGAAAAATTTTGGGGATTATTATGATTATTTCAGAGACTGTGAAAATCGGTGTTAAAAGAGTGTTTTGGGGTATGGGTTCACCGAACATTTACTTAATATCATACTTAACTCTAATAATGCACAGTTTTTACAGAGATATAGCCTCACTTTCCTAATAAACTCACGCTAGCATAAGCGTAGTAGCTCGCTCCAGCCATAGATTATTTTAATGATTAAAGGGACGTTTGTAAAGACTGATAAGGTGTCTACTTTAGAAATTAAGGAAAAAAGGATGATTCTTGGTGAAGGAAAAGTTAAAATAATCAATGAATTAATATGTAATTATGTAATATTAAGAACGACATGCTGTCAAGAGGAGATTTGACCCCTTTTTTTCAAAGATCAAAATAGTTGATAGCATTGGTATTAATAGCTATAGTAGGGTGAGTAGAGTCATTAAATTTTCAAACATTTTTGAAGGAGGTGGCTATTATGTATAAGCTTATGAGTTGTTGGGTTTTTGTCTTAATTGTTAGTTTGTTTTTTGTTAGTCCACTAGGTTTTTCTCAAGAAGCAGAATCTAAACTACCTGGCTGGAACAAGTTAACAGAAGAAGAAAAAGCCGAGAAGAGAGAAGCGAGAAAAGAGGCAAGGCAGGAATTAAAAGAAAAATGGGAAAGCTTGACGGACGAAGAAAAAGCAGCGAAGAAAGAAGCGAGAAAAGAGGTAAGGCAGGAATTAAAAGAAAAATGGGAAAGCTTGTCAGACGAAGACAAAGCGGCGAAGAAAGAAGCAAGAAAAGAGGTAAAACAGGAATTAAAAGAAAAATGGGAAAGCTTGTCAGACGAAGACAAAGCGGCGAAGAAAGACGCGAGAAAAGGGGTAAGGCAGGAATTAAAAGAAAAATGGGACAGCTTGACAGACGAGGAGAAAGCGGCGAAGAAAGACGCGAGGAAAGAACACCTCAATGCTGAACAAAAAGCAAGAATGGCTAAATGGGAAGCAGAGCGCGATAGAAAAAGGGCTGAATGGGCAGCAAAACGAGAAGCAAGAGAGGCTAAATAAAGAAGAGTAAATAATCTTAAATTATTGTATTCATATAAACGAGTGTCGCCATAATTGTAAGGTGGCACTCGTTCATCACTCCACCATAATCAATGATCATGATAATGTGTCTCAGGATATCTTAAACATTATAAACCTTGACGAAAGTTACACGCAACAAGCTTACAATGGATACTCAGTCTTAGCTGAATATTGAATCACCAACATTAAATCTTTTAACCAACGCAATGTGATTTTCTTTTGATTTTCGACTGTTGTGGCACCAGCAAATGCAGCATTGTAAGTGGATGAATTTTCCTCGGTTCGAATGCGAATCTGCCATGTGCCAAAAGGCGTTTTGGAATCAATTGGGAAATTCGTGCCTGAAACGGTTTGTGTGTTTTTATTGATCCTCAGAAGCCCACTATCCAAATCTGCTTTGACTTTATAAGTCGTATTAGTGCCGCGTGGTTTAAAACTGATTTCAAGTGGTAATTTCCCTGGCTGCTCCCCACGTGAGGCAATGATCACTCGCTGAAGTTTATGGTCCTTTTCATTGGGAGGCAACAGGACAGGCAACAATTCCAACTTCATATGATAAGGCGGAATGGTATTACCAGGCGCAAAACCATATTGGCTTTGATCTGCCAGAAAAACAGGATTGTGAAAATGATACCAATCATCTGGAAATCTATTATGCACGCTAAAAAAGGATTGGCTTTCAATTTCCACCTCACTGTATTGCCGCTGGGTAGCCACCTCCGTTTTGATTTCCCCCATGGCTCTTAATGTCTGTTCACGATACTGAGGATGCTCCAGGGATGTGTAATTAATTGTCATCACTACATCAACCAGAGTATCAAAATCAAACCGATTGGCACCCTTCGGTAACTCCAGTGTCCATTGCGATTCAACCCCACTCGTTTCAAATGGCAATAACATATTATCTTTTAAATCGACTTCAAAAAGGCCCGTACCATCATTGGTAATGGTCACACTAATGGCCTCCGGTGCGCGAATTACAGTCTTGAGATCCGCAAAGGGCGGCCCAACCATAATTTTTGAAATCCCTGAATTGCGCAGTGTGGCATGAATTCCCTCTCGCGGCGGAATCAGAGCAATAAAACTCAAACTCACATTTTTGATCATGCGCATATAATGACCCGGAAAATCACGATCAAACCAGGCCATTAAGGTTGTGAAATCCATGACTCCTCGCTCACGCAAATGTTGAAAGGCGACAGGGTCAATGGCCGCTAATGAAATTTGCTTAACCAGCTCGCGTTTTCTGGTTTCTGTCCGGAATTTATGCTGATCTAGTTTATTAATATCCAATAATAAATTGTCAGCGGCGAGCAAACCCTTCTTTTCCGTATCCCAATATTGATGTCCAATAATGTTCACGGCTTCCTGCCTTTCAAATGAAAGTACTTGCTGCGCCAAATGCGCAATGCTTAAGGCATAATTCAAATGCTCACGATAAATACGCCGAATACTTCTTGCCATCCAACGGTAAAGTTCTTTGTTCGTAAATTTAGTCGATAAAAATTTAACCACATCATCGGCAAAGCGCTGATTCATACGTGCAATGTTAAGCTCTTTGTTCACAATGCGCTCGCGATCCAGACCAATTCTTCTTTGCTGAATGGCAATAGCCCTGTCCTTGCGCGCTAATGCACCCTGATGCGACCATTCTGCACGACGCCGTTCATAGGCTGCAAATTGCGCAGATGCAGACGCCGCTGTACTGGCTGCCGCAGCTCCAGCAGAATAGGTTCCGCCGGCATTGGTGGATACAATGGCTGCTGCGGCAGCGGCTACATGCAATTCCGCGGCAAGTCCCATGAGATATAATGAGGCAATTTCAAATTCATTTAAGCCCCCTTGAATCAGTCCCAAAAAATAATCGATAGAAACTTCTGCTTTTTCACGTTGCAAATCTGCAAGTTCGGTTGTACTCTCTGCTTCTCGTACGCGCAATTCCTGCAATTTAATATTGGCATTGGCTGTTTTCTGATGCTGCTCAGCTTTCAGTAAACCATAAGCCTCTGCATCCTCTTTTTCCAGTGCCGTGAGTAGTTTGCTGTCCATTTGCTGTGCCACGGTAATGAAATATTTCGCACGCTCAATCACATAGCTATAGCGATAAATCGGAGGCGCTTCGTCCGGAATTAATTCCAAATCACCGCCACCAGCTACTTGCGCCAAAGCAAGTTCTGGGCTGAGTATTGTGCCATAAGTCGGAAGCGTGCGCTTCATTCCTGCAAAATTCCGGCAAGTTCGAATTTTATCCAAATTTGATTCCGCGCGATAGCGCAATAATACCAGCATGGAATTAGGCGGAATACAAAACTTATAAGTTACCATTTCAGGAATCCATTCAACCACCATGTCATTTTCTTTCTTCACTTCCCAATCTTTGACTTCAGGAAAAAAATCATTTTCCGTGCGATAGCCATTTCGCGCAAAAATGTTACGCTCAATTCCCAAATAAATTTCTCGGTTCGCTTCGCGTTCATTTGCAATATAGGAAAAGCTGTGTTTTGAATCATCATGCCGTCTGCGCCCATGATCTGAAAGCGTCCTGGCCACAATTTTATTAATTTTGGATAAGAATTTTTCGGGTGTATCCGAGCGATACATCCAATCCTCGATTCTGCCAAGCGCCACGGGAATTTCTTCTTCCTTTGGAACTTCATAGAGAGGATCCATGGCCTCGGTCAGACGCACTACCCATTTTTTATCATATTTTCTGACCAGGGCTTGTTCAACGGCTTCAAATTTAAGTGCACATTGATCGGCCCTGGCCGCATCATAACCCAATAAATCGAATACTAATTGATAGAGACCACGGGCCTGATTAATGGTTTCCATCGTATCTTGACCGAAAAGTTGATCTGCCCAATCCAAAACATTTTCAAGATAAGTGATCAACACATGTCTAAAATAAGCGCCCGGTCGAATGCCCGCCACCGCATGCGGATTAAATGGATTACGCAGCCAGGAGTCAGAATCTCGCAGACTCACCGCATTACCTGTTTGTTGATTAAACCCGGCATAAATAAGCTTGTCACTGTCTTCAGCTTGAAAAGGATTAAAGATTAAATGAAACCAGCGCAAGGCTTCTTCAAAAAAACCGCGATAACTGAGCTCATGGGCAATGGCCAGTGGAATAAAGAAAAACCACTCATCAAATAGGAGGCGGCCATAACTATTCACGGGTAATTGATTGAAAAAATCAAGCTGCCCCGCTCTATAACCCAATAGAGCACTCTCAGAGCGAGGCTCTGGGACCAGAGTCTCTATTTTGGCCCAAAGTTCCTCGTCCATTAAAATGCGTGTCGATGCTTGAATATCAACGGAAGTGCCGTCAAATAAGAATGAAAGCAATTTCATTTCTTTCGCACCCGTTTCTTCTCGCCCGCTCAAAATCACCTGGTCACCCTGTGCTACCATGCCAAAAGCGCTTTTCATGCTGACATTCAAGGTACGCCAGTTAAATATTCCCTGACTGGGCCGAAAATGTGAAATTCGTTTTGTATTGTTATCTTGAAAATACAAAATTAAGCGATTCCCTTCAACGGTGCCTGCATAATAGGGATACGAATTAAAATCACGCACAAACCATGCGCGCATGGTGATATATCGCCTATCATCCCAAAGTTTGCGGTCTGCATTTTCTAATTCAATAATCCATAGTTTCAGATTGGCTTCCGCCCACAAATATTCGCGATTGTTCATGCGACCAATGGCTCTTAATTTCGAAAATTCCAGTTCAGGATCCAAAGCTGTCATACCATCACGAATACCGTACAAACTCGTTGCCCAGAACTCATGATAGCGGCTTCCCGTAAGTAAATTTGGCTTCCATTGCTCATCAGGTTTCCTGGTTTGGATATACAAATTCATATGATTCTCACCTGAGATGGCTTGAAAATTATGCAGCGTTGCATTCGGGTCATGATAGCCAACGCGTGTCTGAGCTTTGGTCAGTCGACTGGGCAATACATCAGGTGTTTCATGATGAGGGTCATACCACGTATAGTCAAAAAGGCTTTGAAATTCCTGACCAGGTCCCGAATCGGCATGGAAAAAAAGATAGAGTCGATTGTTAAAACTGGCAGCGGTCGCAAATAAATGCGATGGCAAATTTAAAACATTTTCCCATCCTCCTGATTGCTGATCAAATGTAAAACGCTGAAAAAACATCCCAAACTTATAGGTTTTCATAACGAAAATAATATGATCACCCACCACAAAAAGAGGTGACGTATTATTGTGGTATTCCAAACCATAGCTCATCGCCCCAAGCTGACCTCTGATGGCTTTGGCATAGTTCCAAACTCCCTCACGAACTTTTCCGTGCGAAGCATCCTCACTTTGCAAATCTTCTATAAAGGTTTGATATTGCGGCGTGCGCGTGCTGCGCATGCCTTGCAACATATAATTCTCAGGATATAGATAAATCATTTGGGCGGCATGCCAGGTACCATAACTCTTCATCCATTGCCAACGCTCATGAATCCACGCTACATCCCAACTTTGAAAATATTTGGTTTCTTTACCTAATTGATAGGCTTGCATGAGTGATTGCAGTGTCACAATGGACTGTGCCACACGCGTTGTCTGACAACAGGCACTTGCCGTTAAATCAATATGCAGATATTCGCCTAAGCCTTTGGCTGTTTTTTCTCTCAATTGATTCCCGGTATAGGCAGACAAAGCCAGTCGAATAAGATTGTCTCGAATTTGGGTTAAATAGACTTCTGCCACACGTGAATTCATCGACGCTGCTTTTGATTCTGCTGCTTCAAAGTCTTCGGGCGCTTGATTTTTATCAATTCCATGCAGCGTGACTTGACGAACCATGGCGGGTAGGGCTTCCAACTCATCAATACCAATATCATTATCTTGCAAGTTAAGGCTATTGAGTTGTGCGTTGGTTAAAGGGACCCGTTCTTTTAATTCAGCCAAACGATCTCCTCCCGCATTTAAAGCCTGGCTAATTTCATCGCGACTAGTTGCGATCTCAATCAGATAAGCGTCGAAAGTTTGAAAGAGAATGCCACGATTGACCGTGGGCTCCCCTGAGCCGGGTAAAGTACGCATTTCTTGATAAACGCGTTTACGATTCCATCCCGCGCGATATTTCTTCACAAATTTCTCTAATACTTCATTGGCTAATTCCACTTGCCGGATTGATTGCTCCATGGACGAACAATCCAAGGATAAATTTTTCCAATTCTGAAAAAAACGTTTATCTAAATCAGCCAAACTCCATTCATGCGTCTCTTTGGTAAAGGTATCCCGCAAAAAATCAAATAAATCTAACAAATAAGCGGCGGGGCTCAGCGCGGTATCACACTCTGAACCACAAGGCTTACAAGTCTTAGGTTTCTTGACAATATCTTCAATATCTTTGATATCAATATCTGGCGTGATATGTGAATTTCCCGAGCCATATCCTGCAAATTCATTTGCCTTTTGAGAAGCAACCATGGCATAGGTCTGGTGAATATGCGCGCGCGCGCCGGGCTTTTGCCTTGATCTTTTCAATCTCTTTCAATTTGACATCTGGCAAGGCTGATTTTAGACGGCTGATAGGCGTTCTAGCCAGTTTTTCCATTGAAATATAGCCTTTTTGAATTAATTTTTTACGGGCCACCGGATCGTTGGACACTAAGTCAAGATGAGCATGATTAGAAAGTGTTTTGGCTTGGGCATTTGTGATATTTAATTTCTTAGCTAATTTCTGAGCACTCGCAATATGGCGAATGTCAGAAAAGGTATTTATTTTACTTCGCTTTAATTTGGCCGCCAGCGTCCTGGGGAGCCCAATTTTAGCTAAATCTTGAATGATTTGAGGTACTTTTGGTTTTTTGGGACGTAGCGATGATTTCTCAATCGTTCCGCTGTGTTTCATCACTTCTTTGGCACAACGCAAAATATGGCCTGCATCCTTGATCTTCATATGAATAGGCTTGGATCGACGCTTTGTACCATGCACATGTTCAAGCGAATCTCTTAGATCTGAAGCTTTCAGCTGACTGAAGTCAGAAAGCTCAGTGCGGCCATACATTGTCTTAATCGCTCGAATAAAATCATCAGCTGCTTCTGCTTCTTTTCTGAGCTGCTTTTCAAATAATTTCCATAAATCCATTATATTCGCCTTTCATGTTTCGGTGTACTGCTTGCGTCATTGCGAGCGTAGCGAGGCGGCAATCTCTCAGATTACTTCGCTCCGCTCGCAATGACGACAAGGTTACCTTTCGTTATTCAATGAAATGGTTCTCGTTCAGCTGCGTAGCTGAAATAAATATGATAAACTTTTCAGCTTTCTATTCCTTTTTCTTTAACTTCGTGTAATCAGTGGGTTGCCCATAAAGATCAGGCCGATATTTCTTCTCAATTTGTGAACGTCCCACTGGAAATCGTTTGTGCAAATCTTTTTCTAGTTTCACATCCCGCGAATGCTTTCTTAAATCTTCAAGTCCTACACCGTTATTATAGCCCTTGGGTTTTTCAGGTCTTCTCTGTAGCAATCCTAATTCCTGGCGCGCGGTATCTTCCACTAAGATGGCAAAATCTTGCTCACGTAATTCCATTTCCGAATCTAATGACATCCCATAGGCATGACCCACAATTTCATGCAAAAATACGAGGCCTTGAACATTTTCAACTTTCCCCTCATCACCGTCCTTCGGCAATCCATATTCCTGCCGCTCTGCATCCCAAGGCACTTCCGGCAGTGGAAATTCTTTAAACCGTTTTGGGTCCGGTTCCACAATAACGGCTGGCGGTATGGTGGAATGTCCAGGTAAGACTTCACCGCAACCAGAGGCACAAATATCGGTCGTCCATTTGATTGGATTCATTTTATCATCCCAATCCTCAGCGCGCGGTTTCCACGCTTCACTTTCTGGAAAAACCACAATGCGTGTACGTGGATCATTGAGCGATAAATCGAGGAATTCAGCAGCCGTTCGACTTCCATTTTCTCCATTTGATTCAAAGGGAACATCGCTTAAGCGAATCCGAATTCGATAACCCACTAATTTTTTTTCAGTATTTTCACCCCATAGTCGACCAGGTACCTTAACATAATCGAAATGCGGTTCAATAAACATCTCGCCCTGTCTTTTTACCACATCGCGTTGCAATGCATCTTTGACCACATTTGCTTTTGCTGCACTAGTGGCATAGGCAAATTGGCCATCCGGATCAATTTGGTTCAAAGGATTATTGCCAATAAATTGATAGAGATTAAGTCCATCTTGATTCAGTCCCGGATCTGGACTCAACCAACGTCCCAGCCACGGCACATAATAACGTTTTCCATAATAATAGAATCCACTTTCATCATCTCTTTCTTTGCCTGAATACCGGTAGCGTTTGGGGACAAAGCCAGTTCCATTTTTAAAAGAATGATAGGTGGTACCGCCAAACGGATAATATTCTTCATAACTGATTTTCGTGCCATTTTGATCAAGCTCTACACGCGATGAACCCAGATGATCCGCAAATTGATAACGGATCAAACTCACAGGACTTGAAATTGTATTTGAATTTTGTTTGATTTTGGTTTCCACCAGAGCAATGGCTTTTGTCCCATCCATCACATGCACAGTTTCACGTTCTAAATGCGTTCTTTGACTTTTTGCCCAGATGCATTTTCTATCACTTTACGCACGCGTTTTCCTGCTTGATCATATTGATAATAAACATGACCGCCACCGCCCAGGTCTGCAGAAGTCATCTGATTTTTAAAATCCCAGGTCACAGTGCCAAGATGTGGAAATTTTTTAATATTTCCATTATCATCATATTTATATTTGGTTGAGTATTGATTCGCTGCATCAGACGGTAAACTTGTACCCATCAATCGATTGCTTGTTGTAGCGCGATCATAATGACGTGTCCAATTTCCTGTGGCAGAACCAATGGTTTGATGCGCCATTTGAATGAAATTTCCTGCTTCATCATAAGCATAAGTTTCTTTATATAGTCTGAGTGCTTTTAAGTCATTGGTATGTGAAAGCGCTTGAATTGGAAAATCATTTTGATCACGCTGTAAATCAGCACCTTGACCGCCATGTTCTCTTCCCTCTGCGAGGATTAAGCGATAAATGGCATCATATTCATAATCCGTAGACGGTGTGACAACTTGATTATTAAAATAAATCGCGCGCTGTGATTTATCTTCAAGATGCATGACATTGCCGCTGGGATCATACGTGTAATTCAATTTTTGAAAGGTTTTATTCCCTTTTTTGGTTGTTAATCGGGTTAATCGAAATGTATGCGCATCATATTCATAATCCGTAAATGCACCATTTCCATATTCGATCTTCTCACGTTGTTCCCTGGCATTGTAGTCAATATTTGTGACAAATGAGATCCAATTAGCCGGATTGCTTTCGCCGCGCAAGGCCACTTGAACTGAATCAATCAGACCGGCTTCATTATAAGTCGGGAAATAAGTGCTCTGATCCGGACTTTTCGTTGATTTGACACGATTGTTGGCATCATAAGTTGTTTCCATCTCAAATACATCATTGCTCAGCAAAGATCCTGCAGTTGACACATTCCAATCAATATCTCCCTGGTGCGCTTTTAAAAGTTGTCTTTTAGACTTTCTCATATTTCCTTTAAAATCATATTCCGTTCCTTCGAATAATCCTGCCCCATCAAAGGTTTGATAAATTTTTCCACGATGATTGAATTGAGCGGCATTGGGGCCAAGCGAGTCCCCATAAATTGTTTTTTCAGCTAAGCGTGCTGCGCCAGATCCTTTTGAAACCCAGTTTTCAATCAGACGACCCGCGGCGTCATAAACCGTTTTGCTTTTATTGCCTTCTTCATCTTCAGCATAAATGGTTTGATTTTGAACATTCGGCAAAATCAAACGCTTGCCTGCATCTCGACTCTCAATGGAAATCTTGCGTGACAACATATTGAAGCGATGTTTGAAAACTTCAATATTTCTCGGATCTTTAATCGCATGGTCATTGCCTTCAATATCAATTTCAATTCTGGTTTCATATTTGCCGGCACTTCCATTATCTGCGATTTTTAAAAATTCACGCCCTAATGTATCCAAATGAGAAATCATAGGCGTATTCGCATGCTTTGCTGTTTTTTCAGCAGCTATTTTCTCCTCAGTACCCATTTGGCCCTGATCACGGGACTTGTACCAGGTCGGCAAATAGTCTGCATTGGAAAGTCGCGCAAAAAAAGCACCTACATGCACATCTGTTTTCGGATCATGCATTAAGACCGTATCATTTAAATCCCAGTTTTCTTGTTTCCAGGTGCCAATCACATTTTTTTCGTAGCTGTGATTTGAATGTAAGGTGAGCACAACTCGATCAAGTGGATCATAAAAAAGTGTGGCTGCTTTGCCCTGAATAGCAGTTGACGCATCCTGATAGGTCGGAACGGTTGAGAAAAAAGGTTCATATTGCTTGACTGGATTTCCCTTGTGATTAAAGACTTGCCAACCCGTGACACGCCAATTGGTATTTTCAGCGAAAGCTTTTCTTTGAATATTGCGTCCAAATCCATCAATAAAAATAAGACTGTTTTGTATATGCAGTGAACCACTGGAATCAGAATCATGTGTGTCACGCGTTAACGTACTGACCACATTTGGCTCGCCTGTGCGAATAAAGCGGTGAATGTCATAAATATGACGACGTGTTGCTTTTTTCAGAAGTCCGGATGAATTTGCAGCTGGGTCTGCAAAAAAAACATCTATGGCAGTCTGGCTCAGATCTTTTATCAAGGTTGCTAAGGAATCCCCCACACTTTCAGTCGTTTTTCCCATCACTGCAGTTGCTGCAACTAAGCCCAGACGATCAAAAGCAACCTGGGTGCGATTGCCATTTGGTCCTGTCATTTCCCAGGTTTGAAGAACACGATAATCATTTTTTGATTTCGTGCTATTGCCTGATGGATCAATGGTTTCTTCCATTAATAAGTCATACTGGTCATATCGGGTTGCATGTGTTTTTTGAAAAGGATCAACATATTGTTCCACTTGAAACATATGTGCAGCATTGGGTATGTTTTTGCCTGAAGGTGTCCACCAAAAGCCATCCATTAATTGATATCCGCCCTCATTATGCATCACGTTATTCGTGGCACTGTCTCCAAAAACATCTTGAATGAGTTGTGGAGTAAAGGCCATAGTATAGGTTTCATATTTGAGCAGTAGGGATTCCACCTGACCCAGATTTAAAGGCCCTGACAAATCATTTTTGTAATATAGAATGCGATTTCCTTCTACAATTCGCTTCTCAAGCACACCCGCCATTGCTTTCTTTTCATATGGAATGTTTGTGGCATTCCCAAAAGCATTGAGAATATCTGCTTGCGAATAAAGCTGACCAACCGCTCTGGGCACTTCAGTGAGTTCATAAGTACGCGCACCATAGGGAACAGCCACCATATAATAAAGCTTATGCTCTGGCACATTCGCATAATCAGATTCTACAAAGGTGATTAATGTTTTCCCCTGTTCTAAAAAGGCTGGATTGCGCCGCGGATAACCAATCACGCAAGACTTGGTCACATTTCCAAAATCATCAACATCAAGTGATATTTGATGGCCAATACGCGGGTCATCAGGATTGCGTTCGTAATGATAATTCACACTATGTTGACGAAGCGGCAAAAAAGCGGCATGCCCACTATCTGTCAATGCTGGTTGCAGCATTTTGACATGATAGGTTATCTCGTCCACAGAATATGGATGCTTTTCTTTATTTGTGCCGTCCAAGGCATACACTTCAGTACGAATCATGGAACCACGCAAGGCCCGATAAGCTTCTTTAGGTTTCTGGCCAACATCCACATCAAAATCAGGCAAAGGAAATGCAGTTGCATCACCTTGATAAAATTCTTTTCGGAACTGATTTTGCAATTCCTCTCCATCGAAATAAGTACCCGTATGAAACCAGGTTTTAGTCAAAACAGGTGGAACGCGAAAAGGATCTGATAGATCAAATGTTTCTGCGTCTAATTGTTCAACACAGCCAAATCCGCGAAACTCTTTTTCACGTGTATCATAATAACCGTGATGATATTTGTATTGTGTTACCAATTTTGACTGACTGATATGATCTATGACTTCGACGCGGTCCACACAATGAATCGCTATGGGAAGTTTGGTTACCCATGGCCTTCCATTTTTTTCATCTTCAAGATAATATTTTGTGGATGGGGCATAATAAACCTGCGTTTCAGCACCCAGATTATTGCTCATGCCTGTTAGCAGATAAGGTTTTCCACCTGCACAAAAATCAAGTACCTTAATATTCTTACCCGGATAACGGCTTGCATTATAACTCCAGACCAAGGTAGATGTGCCAGAGCCGAATAAATCTACAAATTGAATATGGTCCATATTTGTCACAGGCGGTGTACCATGAATATCTGATGCATGACTCCAGGAATTTCCAGATCGATTAAACCAGAATCGAATATGATCATAAGCCACATAAACAATATCTGCGCAACCAGATCCATCTAAATCCACCAGAAAAAGACGGTTTGGATCAAAACCAAATCCAATTTGAGGTGCATTTTTCATGGTCACTTTTTCCCCAAAACTACCATAACCTTGATTGGGCCAATAATCAATGCGTCCATCATGCACATAAACCAAATCGCTTAGGCCGTCACCTGTCATGTCTGCAAATTCAATTTTCTCTGTGGAATTTTGGAATTGCAGATCTGGAAATGAATCTAAGTCATAAATCCGCTCTATATGCCTGGGTTCTCCATAGCCTTTTTCACCCAGATTCTGATACCAAAGAAAATGATGATCAAGACTCACAATCATATCAGGCAGACCATCGCCGGTTAAATCTACAAAGCGAAGATGTTCATCATCAAGTTCAACACTTGGGAAGGATTCAAATAGCCTGAAATCTTTCCAACCATTTTCTCTGTCGGTCTCATAGACACCTTTCAAAGGTGCCGTCACCACCAAATCACTGACACTATCGCCATCATGATCACCAGCTTTGACATGGGATTGTGACATCACAACACCCGTGGGCTGATTAACCATGGGTCGAGGACGATCTAAAACAGCTTGACCGTGGTTTTTCCATACTTGATAAAGATTGGCTGAGGTGTGTAATGCATCTGGAAATGCATTTCCGGAAAGGTCTAACCACATTTGATCTGGATCTTGAAAAGATAGTGCCGGCATCTCATCACCCGGGGCACTTACATTTTGATAATGTTTTTGCTCTGGCTCAAATTTGGAATAAGTTAAGGCGATAGGTGGATATTGTTTAGACAGATAGGTGCTGCCGCTTTTGGTGTAACCAGTTAAATGAACGTTTTTCAAAAAGGAAAATAAATTGTCTGAATTCGTTTCATATTCAAAATCCGTAGACTTCACTAATGTCGGTCCACCTAATTCTGTAAAATGATGAAACATTAAAACGCGTCGACAGCGTTTAGACATTTTTAATTCAAAGCTGGGACGAAAATTGGAAAAAGGATCAGGTCTATCATCTGCAAGGTTTATGATGTCTTGATTTGAAGCAGGACTTATATAAGGATCATTTGAAGCTGGCGTTAAATCAAAATAGTCAAATAGAACTTCGAATAAATAATGGCGATCTGTCTCTTGTACGGCATTCTGATGATTAATTCCCCTTCGTTTTTGACCAACAGCTTGACGACTATTGCCATAAAAGATACGACGAAGGTACAGTTGTGCTTCATGAGTGGCTTCACGCGCATATTCATAGCGAATATGATTGCCTTTTTCGTCAAAGGTTTCTTCCAGCAGCCATTCATACACACGATGTGAATCCTGGGGATCAGCAATACGCGCTGCTGACCGAAAGCCGTAAACACTGGTCACATTATTCTTAGAGATAGCCCGCCAATGCATGTCCCCATTCGTATGCGTCCATTGTTCAATGCGTGCAAAATCGCCTTCGGTGCGCGGACGATAACAAGTGACTGAATAGGGCGATCGATCAAACGTGATTAACTGCCAATTATCAGGATTTTGGGAAATTTTTTTCAGATGCGGTACAAGATCTTCTGTGCCAGAAATAATAAATGTATCTTGCGAGTTATAGCGTGGTAAACCTTTTTGAGACTTTCGTGTGACACGCGCTAGAGAAAGCTTCCATCCTAATCCAAAAGGACTATTTCCATTGCCAGAACTATATTCAAGATTCAGTTGGGGGCCAAAGCCATTTCTGCCGGGAGAGACTGAAATCGGAATAGAAAAATTGCCAGTTCCTGTAAACAAATCTGGCTGAAAGGTTTCACCAATTCCATTTACGGCACCGCCACCTTTGGGAAGAGAGAGCGTGGGTGCCTGGTTATTTTCTACTGCCATGATCGCAACCTAATAAGTTGATGAATTTTAAATAATCACATATTTTACCTGCTTAAAACAAAATAAATTTCAACTATTCTTGCCACCTTTTACTCTATATTTCATGCATTGATTACATCTATTACACTACCACTTAAAACGATAATTGTCCAACTTCTTTCCGAAACATTTGTAGCTGCTTCATACGCTTAGTCATAATAAATGCATATTATTATCGGAGCATTCCATATCTGTAAATAAAGGTAGATGTGTTGTAATACGTGTGCAGGAAACATTTTCAACACGGGTATCACCGCGTCGGGCATGCAAAGTATTGAACCAGCCGTGATCAACGCAAAGGTAATGTGATGAAATTTCGGCGATCAGGATAGATTGGTACAGAGGATGGTAGAATTAACGAAAGATTACGATGGATTCTACTACATTTCTACTACAGTGGGAAGTTTGGTAAGAATTTTACTTATACCTGAATTGAGTTAAAGAGTTTCACTTTTTATTCGTTAATATACTTTGCACGATTGCTATCACGATAAGCAGTCCGATTACTATCCATGTCATTATTATTCTTTATCCCTCCCTTTGGGGGTTATTGTTTAGGCGTCCCATATGTCTCCTCCTCCTTTATAAGTTGTTGATGAAGCCCGCTGATTTGCTCGATACATTTTTCCAGAGTCTTTATCGGATCAGGGGAGTCTTTAACATGGCGTTTAATTTTGTTATGCAAATTAATGATTGTTGCATTAATAGAATGTGCCTGCTCTTCGCAGGTAAGTTTCTCAAAAGGTTTCGAATCGTCTTTATGGCGTTGATTTGACATGACTTCTCCTCCTCCGGAAATAATTTGCTGTATTCAGATAAGTAAAGCATTCGCTTCCACTTTAAATTTGTGCATAGGAAATTCAAAAGTTAACTTTATGATATCTTTGGATCGATCTTTGGATAAATATTTTTCTGTATCAATAAACATTTCCTGTTTTTCAGCTAATTCGCATATAAGTTTACGACCATTATTGTACACACCTACATCATGTAAGCCAGTTTTTTCTTACACAAGACGCGACACCATGCTCCTTCCTTCGATTCATCCTGTCTCGATAAGCTGCCTTTCCCTCTGAAGTTCAGCCTTCAGTTGCTCTTTCTGTTTCCTGAGCCTGCCAATCTCTTTCTGAATCTTATTTGCTGCACTTGTAGAGTTGGCATGATCTTTCGATTTGATTTTATGAATAAATTTTTCATAATATGAACAAACACAATATTCGAACTCCTGTGGCTGTTATTGATGATGTTCAGGTATCACGACTTTAGGAAGGTTACAGAAATATGTGCCCTGGGATGAGATAATAAATGCTGTTGAAAAAGAAAAAGGTAGCAGTACAGAAGCGAAACTATCAATGATAAAGAAGTGACCCTTAGTTAGCTTTTGACCCATAGTTACCTTTAATATTTTTATTGATTTCAGTTCCTTATTAATCTATGATTTTGAAAGTTAGAAAATTATACTATTTAAGATATTTGAAATTTTACATAAGCAGATAGAATGAATTAATGCCTAAAGTATTCGAATGGAAAGGATGCAGGTTTCATTTTTTCTCAAATGAAGGAGTTCCACTTGAGGCAATTCATATTCATGTTCGCAAAGGACCAAACAGAGCAAAATTCTGGATTGAACCTATTATATCTTTAGCCAGTAACTACGGATTTAACAGTAAAGAATTGAATGAGTTTAAAAGTAAGATAGAAGAAAACAAAAATATGATTAAGGAAAAATGGAATGAGCACTTTAACATTTGAAGCTTCTGCAAAAAAGGTATGGTTTGATAATGAAAATATGTGGGTTAGTCTCATTGATGGAAGGCAACTATCAATTCCACTTGTATATTTTCCTCGTTTACTTAATGCAACGCCAGAACAAAGATGCAAATATGAAATGAGTGGTGGTGGGACAGGACTCCACTGGGAAGAGATTGATGAGGATATTAGCGTTCCGGGACTATTGTTAGGTTATAAAGACCTGACATATTACAAAAATAAGATTTAAAAAACGTGTTGGCCAAACATTCATAAACCTCCATCACTACTCTAATTTACACACGTTATTAATCCTCTCTACCCTCTTTGATTTGTCAACAGGTTAGTTTGTCCCTGCTCACTTCTTGCACCTTACCCGTAGACCCATTTTAGCTCTTATTTAACGCTTTGAGTGGTATACAGGACACAGGGTTGTGATCTATTACATCACGCTTGAAAAAATTGAAAAATTATAGTTTTTAAAATTTGTGAATATGTCAAGTGGCGAGGTGGCCTCGTTTACATCTAAAATAGGCGCTATCCCTACCCTATTACACATCATATTCTGCTTTCAATGTCTGATCATATTCCATACATTTTCTTCCCTTCGGCAATATTAAGTAAGGCCGGAAAGGCCAGGATTGCAGGCTTTCTGCCACTAGACTGCAACTATCCGTTAACGTTCTTTTAAAAAATCTTCAATTGAAAGGCCTATATCTTTTGCCACTTTCCTCAGTAGTATAGGGGAAATATCTCTGCCGGCATGAAAAGGTACTGTTGTTCCCCTGCCATCTTGGTGACGAAACTGTCTATGTGAACCTTTTTGTCGAACTTCAGTAAATCCAAGATTCTTAAGAATTGCGATTTCCTCTGATGGTTTTAAAACAGGTATATTTCCCATTGCTATGCCACTGATATGTTTTGTATTCCAACAAATTTACTTTCAAATTCTGGTTCTCCATCCTCAAGAATCATTTCAATTACTTCGTAAAGATTCTTGTTGATCTCTTCAAGTGTTTCGCCTTGTGAATGGGCACCAGGAAACCCGGGAACATACCCTACATATAAACCTGTATCATTGCATTTTTCTATTACAGCTGTGTAGTTATGCATATAACTTCTCCTTCTCCGGAAATAATTTGCTATATTCAGATAAGTAAAGGATTCGCTTTCGCTTTAAATTTATCCATAGAAATTTCAAAGTTAACTTTATGATATCTTTGGATAAATACTTTTCTATGTCAATAAATATTTCCTGTTTTTCAGCTAATTCGCATATAAGTTTATGGTCATTATTGTACACACTTACATCGTGTAAGCCAGTTTTTTTATTACACTTCTTTTCTTCGTATTCACTGATCAACTCATCCCCCATGATGAATCTTGCCTCAAATTCGACAAACCTCCTCGCTCTACAATATATTTTACTTTAGTATTCTTCACTGAAAGTGAAAGGAGGGTTTCCAAAGCATTTGAGAAAAAGCAATCAGACACTGAGTACAAGGAATAATAACTGAAAGTGATATTGGGAAAGTTGTAACTGAACTTTTTCCTGCCACGAAGTCGCCGAGTATGCAAGTTGGCGTGATAAAATAAAATCGAAATATTATATTTTTTTAAGAGCTGTCATCCGGCTGTTCCTGAATAATTTTTGTCATTTAATTCTTAATATTTTCCATGCTTTACTCCTTTCCTTAATTTATCATTACAACACAGTTTCTATATTGATCGACTTAATCACTCAAAACACATCAAGGACAAAAAAGCATAAAGTTGAAAAGGTCGTATCGAACAGGCGGCCTTATTTCAGCTCTTTCCATTCTGGAATAACCTTTGCGAATTCTTCTTGAAATGCCGGCCTGCCCATATTATTCATCTTTATTGGTAAAACATATTTTCTCCAATCAGCGGGTTTCTTCATTACGTCAACCAATATGTGCCGTACCCTTTTTACCGCCTCTGCTTTGAATCTGTAATCCTTTCTGGAAGTTGAAGAGTTAAGATTTCCTGTTGATGACTTATGAAACGTTAATATCTCTTCAGGATATCGGTTCTCTAATCTTGAGGCTATTTGTAATATATCAGAATCCATATAACGGTAATAACTGTGGTTGCTGATCTTTATAAAACATTGTATAGCTTTTTCATATTCTTTACGATGCATATAAATCTTTAAAGATTGAACATTGTCTGATTTTTCCAAAAGATCGACAATACGAGGTTCATATTCTTTCCACTCTTTGTCAGAACACTCCTTTTTGAATTCCTTATATGAAGAAAGTGCCAAACGATCGGTTTTCTGTAAGAAAAGGTAATCCAGGTAAGCATTACGATCGCCAGACTCTTTTGCCCGTTCTGCCAGGAACAACCTTAGTTCATCCATCCTTCCTTCGCCAGACTTCATTCCTTTTATTGCAATATCTAACGCCTTATCTTTTTCGCCTGTTTCCCAATAAAATGTAGCAAGATCATAATAATCCATTCCGTATTTCATTGTAAGCGCTCTTAATGCTAAAAATTTCTTATGGTCGCCTATCCTTCTATAGATACGTCTGGCATGATCAGTGGGCCAGCTACTTTTAAGCGCTTCAAATCGTTCAGCTAAATCTCGCAAATCATCGTCATTCTTGCATGTCGCATAAGCAACATCGTATAAAAAGTCATCCATTCCGGCATTCCCACTTTGTATATAGCGTAGAACTTCCTCCAACAGCTCATCCCTATCATTCTTGGATAATGTTGTTTCGTCTAGTTTATCACATAGTTCACTCAAATATTCGCTAACATCATCTTCCTGACCATGATCACCGCCACCATATTCGTCAAGTTCCGCAAGCTCGGGCTCTAACTCACGCCAGAGTGAAAGCAAGGCAGAAGACGCTGCGCCTTCCTTTAGTACATTGCTCACCTTAACCGTTTCTTTCAGTGTATCCAAACACTCTCTTCTTATGGAATTGTCCCTTGCTGCTAATCCGAGAACAAGCTTTACAAGGTCATCTTTTTCTGCAAAGTTGAGCAATTCTGCAAGAGGTTCTTTATTCTTTATATCTTTTCGCCTTGGAATCTGTTTCATTAAGTAAGCCTTATTTATTATGGTAAATAACGTTGTAACGTTTCTTTTTCCTGTCCCAACCTACATACATCTCGCCAGTCTCAATTTTCTGAATTATGTATATATGGTACATAACATCTTCTCAATCTATTTTCTCAGGTAATTCTGTTATTAAATATTCCAATTTTGATTTTAAAATTTCCATCCTATCGTAACTACTTGGAATTTCAAGACTAACCCGGAAGGCTCTTTTAAAACTCTTTTAAAACTCTTTTAAACAGGAGACCATTTAGAATACCCGTTGTTACGTATTATCCCCTTGATTCTTAATGCAGAGAGCAAGTTAGTAACTTTGTTTTTCTTCTGGGATTCAGTTAATATGTCCGGCAATTTATCCTGAAGGAACTTCTCAATGTTTTTTCTTGGTGATTCTCCAAACTTTTTTAGATATTCAACGATAAGGTTTTTGTAGTGTTCATCATCAAGACCTCTCTGCTTAATATAATGAGCCTTTAATTCATCATTGGACAGCGATGCAGTAATTTTGGCGGAGATAACGTAATTGGGTTTTCTTCCCTCTATTAAACCAAATCCTTTCAGATATTTGATCTCTTCATCAGGAAGTGGTTTCTGCTTTTGCACCTTATCTAACATGATAATTTGCTCAAGAGACAAACTCGGATTTCTTGCGAGTACACGCGCAAAGTCCATATCGAGTACCTTGCCGATTACTGTCACTTTTACTTTATCTTCTGACAAGTCATATTCCGGCATTGGAAAAAATCTTTCACGCTGATAATTAAACATTTTCCTTATGCCACCGCCTGCGGTGTCAACCATTTTTAAATTAAACATTGCGGTTGCAAGAAACCTATTGCGGTAATGTTCTTCTGGCGCATCTTCCTTAACTACTTTCTCCACTGAGCCGGGAATGAAGCTGCCGAGATTAGTAAATATCAATTGATCATCCATTTCAACAACATTAATGCGGCCACCTTTTGTGTAATCCTGATGTGCAATGCAATTGTTTATAGCTTCACGAATTACAAACGGTTCGTATTGGTCAACCTCATCAGGGAATAAAGTGCCGTCTTTGATATAGCGGTATTTCAGATTGCGGATTTTTGCATATATCTTATCAACAGCCAACAGTAAAGGACAACTCTCAATGTGATAGTCCCTGTTATTTCCTTTGGCATCTTTCAAGAGCCAGCGTATCTTTGCCTCTGCCGGGCTAACAAAATGTTCCGATTCCGGTTTGCCTAACAGGATTATTGCTGTACGGGTAATTTTACCCTTTATTATTACTTTGGCTTTATTTAAAAAAGTGATATCATCCCAACAATCAATATCATGCGCTTGGTGGGGAAACTTGTTCTTGTAGTTTTCACGAGCCTTTGCGATAGCCTCAGAGTCAAGGTCGTCAATTGCGGTATCCGGCACCGTAGCAGCGCTCCAATCCTCCAAAGCAACTTGTGCCCGAATACGTTCAATTTCTTCCAGAGTCAACGGCGATAGTTTTTCTCCTTCCCTTCCATAGTAGTGTCCATCAAAGGCAACGGGTATACCTTTTGGAGCAGCAGGTATGTGAAACATAACTATACGGCCTTCGGGTAGATGCAGTTCATAGATTTCAATAAAAGAAATACGATTGGTGGTTTTATTGGCTAACTCTCCTTTAAGGTTGTCAAGATCTTTACGGTTATGGCGGAACTGGCTGCCAACTATTGTTCTTCCCTTATCCTTAATCCCGAAAATAAGCCATGCGTGAGATTTGCCTTTGAGGTTTGCCTCATTTGAAAGAGCAGAAAAATATTTGCCCAGCTTATTAGAGTCATAACTAATCCTGGCCTCTTTAAATTCAAAGACCTCCGTTTCCGCAGGCAGTCTGCAAAATTCCTGCAATATAATTTTCAATTCTTCTTCCGTCATCTGTAATACTACCTTTATCTTTCCTGTTACGGTTTCACTCATTCATCCTCAGCCTCTTCAAACAGAGCCTTTTGCCCACCTGTCTGTTCGTCAAAGGTGCACCTGCCCTTTTCTGAGGTATCGGTCATTTTCAACTTATTACCCATCGTTGTTAAGGCAGTAGACGAAAATAGGCGAAAATAAACTCCTAACTCCAATAGGGAATATACTTTGCATCTTTTCGTGCTTCAGATACTCCTATTTTTTTAACCAACTTACCCTCCAAAGTCGCATTTATAACTCGTGTAACCTGTGCCGATTTAGACTCTTCAAGCCCGAACCTATCACGTAAGCTCTTATTAGTCATATGCTTTCGCTGAACATATTGTAAACATGCATGCTGATAACAGGCACGCACTCTATCTTCTTTTCCCATGTCTTCAAAATCCTTACGCGCAAACAAGACCGATCGTGTATGTTCATCCGTTTCCTCAAACAAAGGTGCGGGTAATTGATAAAATTCAGTTTCAAATATAACCTTATCCACCCCGCTTCCCCGCTCTTCACACACACCAATCCTTCGCATGAAGGAAGCCAATGCTTCATTGCGTGATTTTGGAGGACTGTCAAGGAAACGGTCTGTCTTTACCAATGGTCTGCCAGGATTTGTAATTTCTACCCGATTTGAGAATATTTCTATCATGGGAGCCGTGCCTGTAAGATAAAAATCCTGATGGGGCAATGCGTTTGCAACCAACTCCCGAATGGCAATATCAGGAAACATCGGAACATCTTTTCTCAGGGCCTTTCCTATAACTTCGTTTGAAGGCAAAATGGTATTGAGAAAATCTATTAATCCTTTAAATCCGCACGCGTAACCTTTGCCCCCTGCCTGTTCACGAATGGTTTCTATCCTGTTCTCACCTTTATATTGAATGACCCTGATAGCCTTTCGTTTTAAAGATGAGAATTTAGAAATATCCCTGGCAAATAATATTACGCCAAGATTTGTTATATTCCACATGCCACTAACTCCTAGCAAAAGTATCTCTTCTGATTCTAATGCCCTTATAATTCCATCACGTGAATCCGGTAACGGTAAGTTGAGAAGAGAAAAATATGCAGGGTAATCAATCAATAGCAAAACATCTTCCGCCAGAAGATTCTCCTGGGCGATACCCCGTTCAAACGGTGTTTCATCAAAAATACGCCACAACTCACGCTCTTTTTCAGGAAAGTCTTTCAACTTTTTCAAGTACGATCCAATTCGTACATATTCTATATTCTTGAATTGAACAGGATGTCTGAATGCCGCATCGATTTCCATTAAGACAACCGGTTTGTCTTCCATAATAAGTTCACAAAAATTGAACTTAATCTTTGGAGATAGATGCCGTAACAACCAGTTTTCAACCTCCTCATCGCCAACCTTAGATTCCCTTGGTTTAAATGAGGTGCCAATAATTTCATGACTTCAATCTTCAATTCCCCAGATCAAATATGCCTTGATTTTTCCAACCAAAGCTGCCGAGTTAGAAAGCGCTGAGAGATACTGTCCGATCTCCTCAGCATTTACTTTGTTATGTTTGAATTCAACCCATTCTGTTTCTGTAGGTAGCCTGCGCAACTCTTGAACAATACTGCAATAATATTCTAAATATCTATCTGGATTCATACTTATTTAAACTCCCCGCCAATCAGGTGTTTATTGCGTAAATCATGAATATCACCTTTGTATGCAACCCGGCTGTCAGTTTTCAACCAAAGGCTGCCAATTACCATAAATTTAGATGCTGGATTCTCCGACGAAAGAAGATCCAGACGACTTTCATCACAGTAAATATCAAAATTCATCAATCATCTGCCCCTCTCTTTTCATAACTTAGATTTTTAAAGTTACTTACCCAAAGATATTTCAATTTCCTCTATCTACCCTTTGATATAAAATTCAATACTGCATCCAGTAATTTACTTGAACATTCCATTTTGCTTTCGATATTCCGGTTCAAATCATCACTTAATGCCATTAAGGAATCGACTTTAGCGACGATGCGCTTTTGTTCAGCAAGTGGGGGGAGTGAAAAAACTAAACTTGACACAATTTTCATATTTAACCCACGCCTTTGGTTTTGCCCAGTGATATCGCGTATCCTATAATACCTTCCTCTTAAATTCCAAAACAAGTATTCAGGTAAGCAAACAGAATCAATTACAGGCTTCATAGCAACCAAAGATTGATTACATGCCGCTTCAACACGCAACAAAGCAACGGTTGCTCTTGTTTTTCCCTAACCATTTAATGCAATCATGACTGAGTTTATTGGAAGAATTTTGCAATTGCTGGCATCAAGTCCTTTTTCTGTAATTCTACCGTCACAATCAAATATTTCTCCTTTATGGATGTCTCCTGATACCAACCACTTTATTTTTCCACCAAAATAATCTTTTCTACTTCTACTAGGTGTAGCACCTGTATATAAATCACAAATTCTTCCTACGATCGTCCACTCCCACCCATCCGGCACATCAAACGGAATCTCGCTCTCCTTAATCTGCTCCAGCGGCTTCTGTCTCTTAATCTTCCCCTCTTCAATCAACCGTTCCTTCTCAGCCCGTATCTTCTCAAGCAAGGCACTCGCTGGTTCATCCTTCGGGTCTTGTGGTACAAGTTTGCCCTGAACGGCAAGTTGAAGAATGGTCTGTTTTAACTCGTCAATGTTTTTCGAGGTGCTGTAAAGCAGGTCAAAGTTCTTTTCAATATGATTCCAATTCTTATTAAAATCGTGTTTGGTGGCAGAAGTGCTGAGTGCATTAAGAGAAGATTTATTGAGCAAGACCTTCTTCTCTGCTTTTTCCTGCTGTTGCTTTTCAAGGTCATCACATAATGTCATTAAGGAATCGACTTTTTCTACGATGCGCTTTTGTTCTGCAAGGGGTGGGACAGAAATGGATAATTCATAGACATTGTTTCTGTTCAGTCCTGGCTTTATTCCAAAAGAAAGACTAGTCAAATTCAAGCTAAGAAGAAGGTAGTATAAATATCTAAAATTTAAATTTTCCATTTCCAACACGTAATATGTTACATCTGTGGGCCAGAATGGTTTTTCAACAATATTTAATGCTCCAGCGGAACCCTTTCTTCCAACAATAATACTCTTTTGTGAAACATAAGGCTCTTGTACATATTTTAATATTCCGTTTGCACCATAGGCGGGTATTTTCCCTCCGATTTTACTTTTTTCTACAGCCTTACCATAGTTTAGGAATATAATGTTTCCTAACTTACATTGCACCCAACCGGTAGGTATTCTGCTTTTATATTCTTCAATATTTTTAATCTTTAATGGTTGTTGTTTGTTGACTAAACCATCCTTTACTAAATTCTCTTTTTCTCTCTGAATCTTCTCAAGCAAGGCACTGGCAGGTTCATCCTTCGAGTCTTGTGGCACAAGTTTTCCCTGAACGGCGAGTTGAAGAATCAGGTCGCGCAGTTTCTTAACCCCACCCGGTGCCTCCGCCAGTTTATCAAAATGGTAGAACAGTAAATTCATTTCGTTTTACCTCTGTTTCTTTTTGTTTTCACTGGCTCTTTGGGAACCTCTACCGGCATTGTTAGATGACCCTGTCCCATGATTTCATCTTGTGCCTTCTCTAATTCCAGCGCAAGCAATTTCTCGTTTGGCAGGTGCAGTTTGTATTCACTTACCATTATCTTGTTGGGCAACCCATCAAGTGCATACCTGGCAAGGGCATGACGCTTTTGTGCGCATAATATCAGCCCAACCGGTGGATTTTCATCGGTATTAGTCCAGTGTTCCTTTGTGTAATTACAATAGAGGTGCATCTGTCCGGCGTCGGCATGTGTGAAACGTCCTAACTTAAGATCTATAAGCACAAGACACCGTAGTTGCCTGTGGTAGAAAACAAGGTCAACCCTGAACCATTCATCATCAATACGCAGCCTTTTCTGGCGTGCGACAAAGGCGAAATCATTACCAAGTTCAAGCAGAAATGCTTCAAGATGATGTATGAGTGTTTCTTCGAGATTCTGTTCCGAGTATTCGTCCCTTAAATTTAGAAATTCAAGAATATATGGATCTTTTATCATGGCTTCCGGTGATACCGGTTCGTCACTGTTTGTTGTTTTTTTAAGAAGTCCGGCTCTGTTTTTAGACAGAAGTATCCGTTTATAAAATTGCGAGTCGATTTGCCGTTTAAGATCACGCACCGACCATCCACCCCGCATAGCTTCCTTGTGATAAAATGTACGCGCTTCATTTGTATCAAGAGTGAGAAGCTGCACATAATGTGACCAGGAAAGGGAGAAATGTCCTGATATCTCAGTTAGATATGTTTCGGTATCCCGGTCTGTCGGGCAGGATTTACGCGACACTGTCGCATATTTTGTCTTGCCTGTAGATTTACGCGACGCTGTCGCGTATTTTATGTTGAGCGGATAGGTTAGAAAAAACTGCCGCATCCGTTGAAGATTGTCTACGCTGTATCCTCTTCCCAGTACAGAAAGGTCGGCAGACAGCGAAATAAGCAATTGCTCACCATAGCCTGCACGCTTGCGGCCTTTTTGTTCAAACAGGACAATTTTCCGCCCGATTTCCCAGTTTGTAGCTGTTAAGACGGCGTTAATTGTTCGCGCCGCAATATTGCGTGAATTTTCGATGAGCGTACGCAATTCACTCAGTATAGAGGTGTATTCAGATTTGAAAAGAACACTTTTCTTTGCCTTCATTTGGTTTCCCCAAGCGCATCCATAAGCTCTTTTTTCAGGGTGTTTCGAACCTTTTCAATTTTTTTCTCTATCTCATGGTACTCTTTCAGAATATCTTTCGGGTCGCCATGGTTTTCATCAACAATATGGGGGTTTTTAATATCAAGGTTATAGTTATTGGCAATAACATCTTTTACCGATACCTTCCAGGCATATTCACTCTCTTTACGCTTTTTCCACCACCTCTTTTCGGGTTCAAATTCTTCTATCCGCATTGGCTTACCCTTGTTGTAGGACTTAACGCCTTCCGGATAGGGATGTTCGTAATACCAGATGTTTCTGGTTGGCTCGCCTTTGGTAAAGAAGAGCAGGTTGGTTTTTATGCCGGTGTACGGACAAAGGGGTCAAGTCTGCCGATGACTTAGCTTAATATTTTTCTAGCTTTATTAACTTGTTTTTTTAATTTTTTACTTCTCACCACATCAACCTTCGTCTTCTCAATTATACTACTTACGCTACTATAACTAGAAACTTTAAACTCTTTCCCTATTTCCTTCAAAGAATCACGTCTAAGCAACCTTGTTAAATAAATTGCCACATTCCTTGCTTCATTGGTTACCCCTCGATGGATACCATATAACGATCCAATGTCAACATTATATACCTTGCAAACTGAATCTTTGATTTTTTTCCTGCTGGGAACTAATACCTTTGTTTCAGGAATTTCTTCCTGAATCGAACAACCAGTATATTTCTCTTTTGCCCATTCTATAAATTTTTCAGCTCCAAGTATAATAGGCATTTTCTTCTTTGAAAAAACACCAACAATATCATCTGAATCTTCTTCTCTTATAAATTCTCTATATTCTGCCAATCGTTTCGATTTAACATCAGTCAGTAATCCAAAAAAAGCCTCCTTGTTTAACCAATTCCATTTTGATGATTTTGAAAGATATCCATTGTGGCTGCTCCATGCATAATCCTCTAATCTATCAACCATTCCAGCCCGTAATGGATTCCGGTGAATGTACCTTACCAGTACGGTAAGATAACTGTCGCTATCTAATAGTATAGACTTATATCGCCCTCTGAAAAGCTGACCGTCATGCCTGTTTTTACGATTGTATCTCTGTGTATAAATACCGTTTATATGTCTCATAGATCGTGAAAGATTTCCTTCAGGTGTATGAAGTAAAAGATGATAGTGGTTGGGCATTAAACAATACGCGGTTATATTAATATTCCATAAAGACACAGCCTCCTTTAAAACCTCTATAAAAGCAATATAGTCTTGATCAGTTGAGAATATATCTTCTCTTCTCCTTCCTCTGTTCATAATATGATACCAGGCTCCCGGGTATTGTATTCTTAGTGGCCTTGACATAGGAGAAATATATCATTGTATAGTAGTTAAGTCAATAGCAGACTTGACCCCCTTACCTAACAATGATTCTACCTTTGGTCAGAGAAACTTCTTCACGAACTTGTAATTGAATATCCCATCCAGCTTTTTCAATAGCTGGTGTGATATATTTAGTGCAGATATCTCTTTCAGATAAATCTTTCTTATTCATAGCAAGTTTTTGGGGTTAGATACCGCTTTTTTACAGTTTCCAATAGTAATTCTTGGTCTTTAATGCCATCAATCTCCTTCTCTCTTGCAGGAACTCATCATAGTGTTCTATAGTTTTGTTTTGCATCTCATCTGGTACACAGTGAGTCTTGAAATTTTCTTTCATTTCATCTATATCTGTTATTGCACCAAAGGCTGTTGAGCCATTATTGCAGTGTTCTATGAGTTTTGAGAAATATTCAGCAGGCGCTTTGTCTCCTATTGCAATATTTATTTCACTTTGCATCATGACATAGTTTGCTATTTGGTTATATCTGCCTCGTACAAGACCATTCTTTTTGAGATAGTTCTTAGGGAATAGATGATGTACATCACCTCGATGAGTAATCAGGTCTCGAACGGTTATTTCTTTTGACAAGAAACCCTTATCATTATCATGTACCTGAGAAGCTAGATAAACCTTAAAATAAGGACTACTCGCAACTGAGGTATTCATCTGTTGGGGCAAACCTGCTCCCCAGAAAGCATCAGATAATTCAGCGGCTTCTATATTTTCCAGATATTTTGAAACACCAATTTCTCCAATCTGCTTCATGTCAAAGTCAAATGATGATTCTGGAGATGAAGAATAACGACCTGTCAGTATTGACATTACCAACCACTTACGAACACAAGATTCGATTTTACTTGGCTCTACCTTATTTGCCCTTTGAACCAAATATACTATGTAAGCAAAATTTATAGCATTTTGAGATCGAATCATAGTTGAGTCAACGAAACCAGCAGATCTCAGAATCATGACAAACCGTTTAAAGTCTGTTTCATTCATAAATTTAAAAAGACCTTCTTCAAGTTGTTTAAACGATTGTTCTGCAATTCTTTCTTCATATACCCTAGTCTCAAAGTTTCTACCTGAAAGCAATGCAACTAAATCCTGAAGGCGGCCACGCTTAAACTCAGAAGTAAATGCTACACGTAACATATCAGTATATGAGGGATCATATAAATCGTCATTCTCTGTTTTTAACCATGCCATCTTTTTGAAATATTCAGTTGAAGAGAACTCTTTATCTATATCAGCAAGTTGCTGATAGAACTCTGGTGCAATAGCCAAATGACAAAAATAGTCAATGCATTTCCGTATTTTATTACCATTGTATGTTTCATTAGCTGCAATTTTAGACATGGCAAAGTCTGCCTGACTGAGAACTGCACCTTGAGAGTTTATCCTAATAAATATTTCTGTGACAGTTTCAATATCTAAATCTGAATTTAATTCAATAAGTCCAATATGGTTATTAACAATACCTCGTAACAACTCAATACTTTCGTAAATTTTGTCCTTATCACTTCCAACATTTGCTTCACAATAAGTATCTACAAGTTTGAGAATCTTGACATCTGGTGAAAGGATATCTGCTATATTCCCGATCCATGTTTTATCTTTCTTTATGGCGGGATTGGTAACCTCAAATTTCTTCTCTTTAGGATTAAAGGCAATAGTAATATTGACTCTGTTATAGTCTTTGTTAATAACTCTTTCGCCTAGCAATGATGCCATAAGCGCAGTTACTCTTTGTTGACCGTCAATTAATACTCTCTTACCTTCTGACGAAGTCCCGTCTTTTAATTTTACCGTGGGATTTCGCCAGGCAATTAAGTAGCCTATCGGATAACCCTCATACAAAGAATCTATCAAATCTCTGACTTTTGTTGCATCCCATACAAATGGACGCTGGATTTCAGGAATTGCAATTTCACCAGACGTAATCCATGTAAATAATGTTTGAATCGGATGCTGGTTAACAGAGTATTGTTGAATTGACATCTAATTCCCTCTTTTCTACAAATGAAAGATTACAAAAATAAGGAATATTGTTAATCATAACGGCATGTGAAACTTTTTCTTGTATAGACAAGAAAAATATATTGTTGATGATAATTAGAATGTGAGAAAAATTATTTGTAACTGCTTTACTGAGTGAATATTATAAGTGAGTGGGTTTGTTTTGCAATATAAAATATTGTTTACTACACCCGTCAGAAACCTATCTGATAAGAAGAAGCTCTATGCATAGAGAAAAAAAACCAGAAGATTGATAAATGACTAATGAGAAATTTCATCCCGTTTCCTCTTAAGATTAAACAAGATGTTTTATTCAGATGCATTCTGCCTCCTATATTGCTAAAATCCACCCTGTATAGATATCAAGTCTACCAATAGATTTCAAAAATAATAAGAGAGTCATTTTTCGTAAAATACACGATTCTTTACAAAATGCATTACAACAACAATAAGCTCATTTTTTCACCCTCTGACATAGTCCAATTTGTGAATTCACCGTTTGCGTGCTGGATGCAACGCAAATTATTTGAAGAACCTGATTCTGTGCAGCCTGACGAAGAAGACCCGCAACTGAAGGTTCTCCAGAATAAAGGCGATTTGCATGAGAAAGCATATCTTGAGAAGTTACGTGAAGCAGAGTTCGATATTTGTGAAATCTCTTCCGGCAATAAACTACAGCAGACTCTGAAGGCTATAAATGAAGGCCGCCAGATCATCTTCCAGGCCCGACTGGAAGGTGCCGGTATGGCCGGGAATGCGGACTTTCTTCGACTGGAAAGCGCAGAGAACAACACATACACCATCATAGACACTAAGCTGTCTCGGCATGTAAAACCCTATTTCATGGTCCAACTGTGCTGCTACGCTGATATGCTGGAGGAAATGACAGGGCAGCGGTCTGAAATTATTGGAATAGTACTCGGGAATGGTGAGGAGAGCTGTTTTCGAACAAATGATGTTTTCTATTACTATAAACGAATAAAGTCTGCATTCTTCACGTTCATGGATAGTTTCTCTCCTGAGACCCCCCCACAACCTGACCCTGCAGCAGACCATGGAGTCTGGTCATCACATGCAAAAAAAATTCTTGAGGATATGGATCACCTCTCCCGTGTTGCAAATATATCTAAAAAGCAAATAGTAAAGCTTAATGCTGCAGGGATTGATACGATGGAGAAACTGTCTACCTCTAAGGCCAAACATATTAAGGGAATTAATGACGATGTCTTTATCCGTCTGAAGGAGCAGGCTGATTTGCAGGTAAGTTCAACAAACCAGAAGCGCCCAGACTATAAGGTGCTGCAGCCTCCACCGGATAATCATTCCCCTGGCCTGGCCGCATTACCGCCAGGGTCTTCAATGGACGTCTTTTTCGATATGGAGGGGTATCCGCTCGGGGACGACTTGCTGGAATATCTGTTCGGGGCGGTTTATATAGAGAATGGGAAACCGGAGTTTCGAGATTGGTGGGCACATAATGAACCGGAAGAGAAGGCAGGATTTGAGGCATTTATTGATTGGGTTGTAGAACGCCGGCAGGCAGATCCGACCATGCATGTTTACCACTATGCCGCATATGAAAAAACAGCATTAAAACGACTGATGGGAAAATACGGAACCAGGGAACAGCACGTTGACGACCTGCTGAGAGACGGTGTCTTCGTAGACCTTTACGAGGTTGTCCGTCACGGTGTGCGTGTTGGTGAGCCTCGCTATTCAATAAAGAACCTTGAACACCTTTACATGGAATCCCGTGAAGGAGAAGTCACTGATGCAGGGGCATCAATTGTTTATTACGATGCGTGGATTGAAAGCGGCCAGTCTAAAAACTGGAAGGAATCTGATTTATTGAAGAAAATACGAGATTACAACGAGGACGACTGCCGCTCAACCTGGCTCCTGGCAAACTGGCTGAGAGAGCGGCAGGCAGAGAGCGGTATCTCCTGGACAGGAACCGCACGGAATGAGCATAAGGAAGAGGACGAACGACCCTCCGTCAGTGATGCTGTAGTTTTACGTCAGCAACTTGCTGATTTACTTTTAGCCGAAATACCAGACGAACCGACTGAACGTGAAAAAGACTCAGAGCTATGGAGAATACAGGAACTTCTGGCATGGACCCTTGAGTTTCACAGGCGCTGTGACAAACCGATGTGGTGGGAGATGTTTGAACGCCTTGAAAAGGCAGAGCATGAGTTGTCAGATGATATGGATTGCCTGGCCGGCCTTGAGCAAGTCGGCCACTATACACAGGAGAAACCGTTCTTGGCATTTCACTATAAATTTGACCCGGACCAGGAAACAAAGATAACCGAAGGATCGACGGTAAAGATTGTACCGGATATTGGTATCACTACCAAAATATCAGATTTCAATCCTGAAGGTGAAATAACTATCAAGATCGGCCAGAGGACACTAAAAAAGAACCAACTGGAATGCCTTCCTGAACGCATGTCGCTTATTCCATACAATTTTGTCAGTACCGGTGTTATCGATGATTCTATTTATGCGGTGATAAACGATTATCATGAAACAGGGCATCTTCCGGCGGCTTTAAATGACTTTTTATATCGCAGGCATCCACGATTAAAATCAGGGCATAAGGGGTTCCTTGTCCGTGCTGGAGAGAACAATATCAAAGCAGCAATTCGATCAGCAAGAGATATGGACAGCAGTTGTCTGTGTATACAGGGTCCTCCCGGAACAGGAAAGACATATACTTCTGCTCACGTTATTGTCCAACTTCTGTCTGAAGGTAAGCAAATCGGCATTACTTCAAACAGTCATAAAGCAATCATGAATTTGATGAGAGCCGTTTGCAAAGAGACAAAGGGTACTGCTTCGGGCATCAAAGTAGGCGGAGAAGAGGATTATTCGTTTTTCAGTGAATTTACTGGTATTAAATACATTAGCACTTCAAGTACTGCCGCTGCAGCTTATAGAGGTGGGTTGATCGGTGGGTCTGCCTGGTTTTTTGCACGTGAAGATATGGTAGAGAGTCTTGACTATTTATTTATAGATGAAGCAGGGCAAGTATCTGTTGCAAAACTTATCGGTATGGCACGATCAACAAAAAATCTTATTTTGCTGGGCGACCAGATGCAATTAGGACAGCCGATTCAGGGAACACACCCCGGTGAAAGCGGGCAGTCTGTCCTGGAATATTATCTCAAAGGACATGCAACCATTCCTCCGGAACAGGGAATCTTTCTGGAAACCACATGGCGGATGCACCCTGATATCTGTGAATTTATATCAGATACGTTCTATGAAGGCAGGCTTCTGCCGGAACCGCACACAAAGAATAGGATTGTAAGACTTCCTGAGGATGGTGGTAGTATTGTTACTGTTGAAGCTGGAATTCTTTTTGTTCCTGTTAAGCATGAAGGTAACGTACAGGGTAGTGATGAAGAGGCTGAGGTTATCAGAAAAATTGTAGACGAATTGACAGGCAGAGATATAACAGATAAAAACGGTAATACCTGCAGACAAGTGACTATAGGCCGTGATATTCTATTTGTAACTCCTTATAATTTACAGGTACGCAAGCTTATCCATTCACTGCCTGAAGGAGTCAGGGCCGCATCCGTTGACAAGTTCCAGGGACAGGAGGCGCCTATCGTGATCATATCCATGTGTGCAAGCCCGGGTGAATTCGGCAGCCGCGGCATGGCGTTCGTACTTGATATGAACAGGTTAAATGTAGCGATTTCGAGGGCGCAGTCACTTGCCATTGTTGTTGGAGATCCACGGCTTGTTGAAACAGACTGTTCATCCGTCAGCAACATGGAACGTCTCAACATGTATTGCAGGCTACAGGATATATGCAATTAGGCTTTCAGGATGTTTACCTTGTGTACGTGGCATTGAATACTTTATAGCGTTAATAGGTTACAATACGAGTAGTTTTGGGCGCTTTTTACCACTGCTATGTGCGGTAAGGGTTTACAAGATCGTGTGAGTAACCAAAATGTAATAATTCACTGCAGTCATGTTGCAGTCAACTCCAGCGTAACAGGCAGAACTCCACAGGAACCAACATGAAACGAATAAATTTATAAACCATTGTCAGTTAATGTGATAGCGACACAACAGGCACTAAATCAGGCAGTTATGAAATTTATTAAAAATACCCTTTTTCTGAATGGCATTTAAAAGGTCATACTTCATACACTGATCCCTGTTCTTGTTTTTTCGAAGGAAACTCCACGCTCTAAATGAGGAGAGAGGCTATTTGTTTATTATTTTCAATATTGAAAATAATTCCTCACATCTGAAAAAAGTAGTCACATTGTCATATCTTTTCTTATTAAATGTCACAATTTCATTTTCACAATATTAACCAGTTGCCCTAAGTCCTTGTATGATAATATGGGCGATACTGGACTCGAACCAGTGACCCCTTGCTTGTCGAGCAAGGAAAAGAATAGGTAGAGTTTTTCGGTTTAGTTCTAACTGGTTTGGTTTACTTAGGTTTAAGGCCAGAATGGGGAGTCTTATTTACTCCCTATTTTGGCCTGTTTTGATTTGCTTACTTTACAATTACTTGACAGTAAGGATTGAAAGGTTATATTCTTCTGTTTGTTTTGCTGTCTACTCCATTGCTCTCGTTAAACATGTTTTGAAAAATCCCAAAGTGTTTCGGGTGCTATATCAATGTTCCCCGGCCATACAACTGTACCGTATGCAACTGTTGCTTTCATAAATAATGGTGTATGTTTAAGCTTTATAAACGGTTTTTTTTCTAGATATGGATTCATATCAAACAATCGTTTTTCATGATTTTCAAAAACAAGCAGTAACGTATTATCCTTTTGTGGTTCAACGCTGATAACATCCAATAACATTTCCATATAATCCTCCATAATTACGGTAAAGGGGCAATGCGAAAAGGTTCTTCTCCAGCCACCGCTAATTCCCAGTCAGCCATAAGTTCATCTTGATGTATATCAATCTATGCCAAAACCATTCGTAGTTGTTTTGGTGGAAATTTTCCAGCAAGCACAGCTCCGTCTTCGATAGAAATGGAAGCTTTTTTCCCTTGATAACGAACATGAATATGTGGCTTATTATGCCGCCCTGTATCTTCGTAGTAAATTGCGACCACAATTCCATAAAACATTGATATTACAGGCATTTCACTCCTTATTCCATTGCTTCGTCTATTCTACATCCATCATAATTTAATAGTAAATGATTGATAAGCTAACAAATAACATGAAAAACTACTGGTTGTCTAAAACCGGACATTTCATTGGATATAAAAACTTTCCTTCAAATCATTTATTCTTTCTGCCGTCAAGCTAACTTCCTAAAGATTGAATTCTATCTTCTTCATTTTTGAGTTTTTCATAAAGATCTATAAGGGTTCTATTGGGAAGAGTTTTACCTATAAGTTTTATTCTGGTGATGAATGTTTTAAAACAAAAAGAATAAAACAAGATCAAAAGGTCTTTGGAATGTACCGTTCAATGATAATAGGTGAAGGTGAAAAGATTAAAAGTATTCCGTTTAAGCATATTTTAATTTTTGTTGGTTTAGTTGCATGTGCATGTTAAACACCCGATGTGTTGGTACACGAATCATTTTTATCTCCACTTATAAATGTTTATCTTATATCAATGATAGTCAGTGATTTCTACTTTCTCCGGCTCGGATTCATTCCATTCAAAACATATACGATACTGATCATTTATTCTTATACTATACTGCCCTTTCCTGTTTCCGGTAAGAGTCTCAAAACTATTTCCAGGAGGAATGCGGAGTTCTTTCAGAGATTTGATGGAATCAAGTTGCTCAAATTTTCTTGATGCAATATGCCATAAAGCTCGTGTACATATCTTTCTGGCACTTTTTGTGTTCTTACCGTTGAATATATCTTCCGTTCCCTGGCCTTTTAATTTCTCCCACAACGTTTTCTCTCCTATTCCCGATCGTACAAAACCCCTATACTCTTTTTTCGCATCCCTCTTTTTTTCTCCAAAATTGTCCTAAGATACAGTCTGTTGTAAGGCAGTTGTGTGGCCTTTCAAACCCGGCTGTAGCTTTATAACTACTCCATTTCCATTCTTTAGGAAACTTTACTGCTCTTGCTCTCACAGGGTTCAAAACAATATATCGACAAACTTCTAGAAGATGATTCTCCTTCTGTATTAATATGGCTTTATATCTCCCCTGAAATACATGACCGGTCTTTTTGTTTCGTCTATTATATCTTTGTGTGTAAACACCGTTTAACTGTCTCATTCCTTTTGAGAGATTACCATCTGGAGTTTCAATAAGTAGATGGTAATGATTATTCATAAGGTAATATGCATGGCAAAGGAAATTATATTTCTCAATTACTTTTTTAAATGTATCAAGAAAAAATGAATTGTCGAAGATTCATTATTAATAAAAATGTTGTGAATGCAAAAGGCAATGAGTGTCGCATCTCACCTAAAAAACTGGCTGGCAAGCCCTCCTAAAGGATTGGCGGATAGGCTCGCCACTTGACAAATTTTCCCATATAACTCTTTAATCAAAACTTATCTGTTTTCAGCAGAATTGTCTGATTGTTTTTAATTCATTGATCTCTAAACGCTTCGCTTTATACAAATCCCAACGAAGCTGTAGGTTCATCCAGAAGTCCTCTGAAACTCCAAAGAACTTTGAGAGCCGCAGGGCTGTACTGGGAGTTACTCCCCGCCGTTTATTAACAATTTCGTTTATTCTCTGGTATGGAACATGAATCTCTTTTGATAACTCCCTCTGAGTAATATCCATAGGGATTAGAAATTCTTCGAGAAGCATCTCTCCGGGATGTGTCGGTTCACGATGTGTTGGTACACGAATCATTTTTATCTCCACTTATAAATGTTTATCTTATATCAATGATAGTCAGTGATTTCTACTTTCTCCGGCTCGGATTCATTCCATTCAAAACATATACGATACTGATCATTTATTCTTATACTATACTGCCCTTTCCTGTTTCCGGTAAGAGTCTCAAAACTATTTCCAGGAGGAATGCGGAGTTCTTTCAGGGATTTGATGGAATCAAGTTGATCAAATTTTCTTGATGCAATATGCCATAAAGCTCGTGTACATATCTTTCTGGCGCTTTTTGTGTTCTTACCGTTGAATATATCTTCCGTTCCCTGGCCTTTGAATGACTTAATCACAGGTACACAATAGCACGGTATTCATGCTATTTCAATATCAAAATATTTTGGAAATGAGTGTCGCATTCAACCTAAAAACTGGCGGACAAGCTCACCACTTGACACAACTTCCTATTTAACTCTTTAATCAGAACTTATGTGTTTTTAAATATAAAATTATCAATCACAAATCGTCTTCCTCAAGTTATCTATAGAATATTCCTAGCCTGAAGTTTTGAGTAGAATATTCACAAAAGATAAAGTAGGCACTAAGTAAAAAATAATGAGACTTAAACATCAGGCTACACATGGATGCAGGTAAAATGTGGTTTTGGGTAGTAAAAGAATTATTCATAAAAAAAGGGGCACGGTAATTTGATTACCAATACCCCTCAATAATTTAGTCACAAAATGGTCACAACTTCTCGGATTTCACCATCTACCACTTGCCATTAGTCCTTGTATGATAATATGGGCGATACTGGACTCGAACCAGTGACCCCTTGCTTGTCGAGCAAGCGAAAGAAGAGGTAAAGTTTTACGGTTTAGTTATAACTGTTTTGGTTTACTTAGGTTTAAGGCCAGAATGGGGAGTTTGATTTTCTCCCTGTTTTGGTCTGTTTTGATTTGTTTACTTGACAATTACTTGACAGTTGCAAAGTTTATATCATTCCCATTAAACTTCATTCATATATCAAGCATAATCAGGTGATAATTTAACCCCAAAAACTCCTTGTCTAATCGACTGATATGTCTATAATCGATCATTACACCCATTTTTAGATTAATATAATCAATTATGGAACAAACCACGGGGAGCTTTGAGAAAAAGAATAAAAATACAAAGCTGATTTATTTCTGATTATATGCTCTTCTAGTGTTAATCGGAATATCAGTCAGTATATTTGTTTTGTTATACATAGCTCAGCAGAAGTTAGTTGCTTTAGGAGAGATCAGATTCCAGTCTAATTTGTTGGCAGATCAATTGCGCCAGAGTTCAGATGACCTAACCCGTCTAGTTCGTACTTATGCCGCTACGGGTAACAAAAAATTTGAGCAGCAATTTTGGGATGTGCTCGCCATTCGTGATGGGGAAAAACCAAGACCTATTCATTATAATATGATCTATTGGGATTTCTTATCTGTAGAGAATGGAAAACCTCCCTACCCGTCAGGGAAAGCGGTACCTTTGAAGGGATTGATGAAGGAAGCAGGCTTTACTGCGAGAGAATTTCCACTACTAGCTGAAGCTCAAAAGAATTCTGATCAATTAGTGGAACTTGAGCAGACTGCCATGAATGCTATAAATAGAATAACTACAGATGAGTCTGAAGAACTTCCAAATACTTCTGGACAACAAGTGGCGATAAGAATCTTATTTGGAGAAAGATACCACCAAGCTAAAATAGAGATTATGCGACATATAAATATGTTTCTTGAGGAACTGGAGAACCGTACATCCACGGAGTTTGTTAATCAAGCTTCTCACCTTCGAATACTTCTGTATAGTCAAATTTCTACTTTCATATTGCTTTTATGTACAGTAGCCTTTTTGATGAGGATATCAAAACAATATCATACAGGCGTGGTAAGCGTGCTTAACTCAGAAGTCAAAGACCGCACGACAGAAATTGAAGAGGCAAATATAAAACTTATAAGGAAAGAGAGCTTTGCCGTTATAGGCCGGATATCAGGCTCCATTGCCCACGACATCAGGCAACCGCTGACAACGATTAAGAACTCATCCTTTTTTTAAATGAAACATTAAAGAATTCGGATGAAAAGACAAAGAAGCACCTTAAGCTTATCGATAGTCAAATTATCCATGCTAATGATATCATCACTGGTATCACTCGCCTGTCAAAAGCAAAGAAACCTGAACAGAACAAGACCAATATCAATAAATTCATAGGGGAATATTTCTCAGAGTTCCCATTGCCGGAACACATAAAACTCGTAACCGAATTTGACAGGGAATTACCTGATATAATGCTTGATTGTCTCCAGTTTAAACAGGTCTTTACCAATCTAGCGTCAAATGCAGTACGTTCCATGCCGGAAGGTGGTACGCTTACCGTGAAGACGCTGGTCGTTCGGACAGCAGAAGGAAAAATCTCCAGACTTAAAGAAGATTTAGTCGAAATTTTCCTTCAAGATACAGGCTGTGGTATGAAAAAAGAAGTACCGGGCTTCCTGCCATTAGTAGGATTAGTTGGGGTCGCCGTATTCGTTTTTTCATGTTTTCCAATTCCGGTGGTAGGTTTGAACGGGATGGCAACTGCGCATCCGGCGCGAACGGGAATGAGTGCGATTTTATTAGGGCCTTTTGTGAGTGTTGTTATCGCAGGCATTGCTCTTTTCATACAGGCACTTTTTCTAGCGCATGGAGGACTTAGACTCTGGGTGTTAATATCTTTTCAATGGGTGTACTCGGTTCATTTTCAGGGTATTTTGCATTCAGACTGGCGCAGAGGATGGGGTTTAAGCTGTTCTGGTGTGGTTTCCTGGCCGGAGTAATTTCTGATATATGTACTTATATGGAGACTTCTATAGGATTAGGACTCCTGGTATTTAAAGAGGGGGAGACATTTTCTGTTGCTATAATGCACAGTGCGAAGGCAATGCTGGAGATTTTCATTGTGTTTATGGCTACTTCTCAGGGATCATTATGTATCGCTGAAGGTATTGTGGTTGGATTTGCTCTAACCTATGTATATAAAGTTCGTCCGAGTATTTTATATAACCTGAGGGTTGTTAAGACACAATAATTCTTAAATTCGTTTTATTAATAAATGGTAAGTGGATTAAAAAAAATATTTAAATTGTTAAATAGATTAATATAAAATGGAAATGTGCCCATGCAGCAAATAATTGACGTGAATTTGTCTTATGAAAAGCTGCCTTTAGTAAACACAGAAGCCCTAAAGGTTGAGAGCCATAGAAGTAGAGTAACAATAACTCCGTCAGATGAGTCCATGAAACAGGACAACGAAGATGCCGAAAAGATACTGAATCAAATAGACTTTGGGGTACCTGTGAGGGGTGAAGATAAAATTGAAGCAAATGAAAAATATATGATTGATACTATGCCGGGAAAATCTTCTAAAGCTGGAAGTACGAGACAGGGAGGTTTGAGAAAACCCCATTATACACGTCTTTACGCGTTAGACAACAAAATGATCTTTCAGGCTGCCTGCTGTTTGCCTCTGAGAGTCGTTGCTGCTAAGCAAGACGATGGTACCGTATCAGGGAAGGTTTTGCATTGTACTCACTCTGAAAACGGAGGTGGGAAATTAGTCTATGAGTTCCGTGGAGTAGGTTCTGAATTTACAATAGATTTGAAACGCGGTGACAGCACAAGAATACAGCGCCTTGTATTCAAGGTTTAAATAAATCTGAATATTATATCTCACCACGATACTAAGTCATAATTGTACAAGCAGTTAATAAGACAGCCTCTTAGCTTCTAAAACCGTGTGAGAATTCTGGGGAGTAAAGCTTGGAATCAGCAAAATCTGTGGATGTTAATACACGACCCACGATAATAATGGCCGTTGATTTTATTTTTGCTTGTTTTATCTTATCGGCAATATCATCTAACGTTCCGCGTACAATCAATTGGTTCGGCCATGTGGCTCGCTGCACAACTGCCACCGGACAGTCCTTCCCATAATGCGGAGATAACTCATCAACGACCTTATGTATCAAGGGCTGCACTTAAGAATAAAACCAGTGTAGATTGATGTTTTGCCAGCATGCTTAATTTCTCTTTATCCGGCACGGGAGTACGGCCTTCACATCGGGAGATAATGACAGTTTGTGATAATTCCGGTAAAGTTAACTCCATACCCAAAGCAGCTGCACTGGCCACAAATGATGATACCCCCGGAATTATTTCATAATCAATGTTCTCTTTCCGCATACGGCGCATTTGTTCTGCCGTCGAACCGAATATAGACGGGTCTCCTGTGTGGACGCGTGCCACATCATGGTTATCAGCCTTTGCTTTTATAAAAACGTCCATAATTTCATTTAAATCCATGGACGCTGAATCCAGAACCAGGGCGTTTTTATCGGCACGCGCAATTACGGCTTTGGAGACTAAAGAGCCGGTATACAACACAACCGGACATTGTTCAATAAGTTCCGCACCACGCACGGTAATTAGTTTAGGGTCTCCCGGGCCAGCACCTATAATATATACTTTCATGACGTTACCTCATCAACAACCAATGAACGGGCCCTTGTTTGTCCTTTAATAATCTGGCCGTCCCATTGATATTTATTGGTATACCCGCGCGGGGTAACCATATAATTTTCAAATATAAATGTGTGACTGTTCCCGATTATCACGGTGGTTAACATCCCAACCTCTTCCTCAAGAAAATGTGCTAAATCGGTGATCACTATATGTTCTTTTTTCCGGTAAGCATTCTTGACAAGGGCGACCGGTGTATGGGGGGTTCGGTATTCACTGATAATTTTCTGTACCTTCGTGATTTGCTCTGTACGGTGTTTGCTTTTAGGATTATAAAGTCCAATAACAAAGTCTGCCATAGCTGCCGCATTTATACGTTTTTCGATTACTTCCCAGGGTGTCAATAAGTCTGAGAGAGAAATACAGCAGTAATCGTGTGTCAGCGGTGCTCCAACGAGCGACGCGCACGCGTTCATAGCGGTAATACCCGGAACCAAATGGATATCAGGAGCGTCTCCATTCTTCCACCCTGTTTCTTTAAGAATTTCAAATACGAGCCCTGACATACCGTAGACACCTACATCACCGGAAGAGATAAGTGTAACGGATTGTCCCTGTTTAGCCAGTTCAATCGCTTTTCTGGCTCTGTCTATTTCTTCAGTCATATCTGCACTGATAACCTCTTTACCTTCAAGCAGATTTTTAACCAGCTTGATATACGTCTTATAACCGATCACCAGGTCAGATTGTTTGATAGCATCCAACGCGGCAGGTGTCATAATGTCCTCATGCCCCGGTCCGATGCCGACAAGAAATAATTGTCCTTTTTTTCTTTTCATCATTTTTCCCCTATACAACCGTCTGTATCTCACGAGATATCCTTAAAGGAAAAGGTATCCGTGCGATTGCGATTGTTACATTTTTTTTGCAGCCTTCTTCTTTATAAATCTGCTTTGGTACAATTAACTCATTGGTACCGGCCGATAACATTGCACTTGGTTCAGCTACTCCGTGTGTGCCCACATAATTTTTTACAGTAACTGACGGCGTGGGGATGTTTTTAACAGCATCCAATTCATCCGCACGGTAAGAAGTAAAGTCCCATGCATATTTTTCTTTTAACCGCAAAAAGGCTTCTTCGTCAGCTTTGATATCGATTGTCGAAAATCCCTTAATACATCTAAACTCCAGATGATTCTCTTCCAACACCTTCCTAATACCGTGTTCTACTATCTCCAACGGTGTATCCCGATCGCATCCCATACCGAGGACCAAGCTTTTAGGGCGGTAAATAACCGCATGTTCATAAATATCCGGAAAGAGCCTTTTTATGTCCCGATCGGTAGCTATCAGGAAAACAGAAAAATCCCCAACGGAAATACCGTCTAAGCTTGTTGCATATTCAACTCCACTGGGTAATTTTTTTTCATCCGGCCAGAAATTTTTCTCTCCTGTCTCTTGAACAAATAAAACATTCTCCTGGTTGACAACTGCCGCACATGCTCTGGTCACATTTCGGTCCGTGTCATCTAATATCCAACCCAACTCGCGGCCGAGAATGTCCACAGTAAATGTCTGGCCCACATCGGATGCAGTGGTAATAACAGGTGTATTTTCTAGAATTTGTGATATCTTATTTGCAAATTCATTCCCACGACCGACATGGCCTGATAGAACAGGTATGGTAAATTGTGCTTTATCATCCACGCAAATAATTGCAGGATCATTTTTTTTGTTTCTTAATAAAGGTGCAATCATACGCACTACAACGCCAATACTCATGATATGAATATGTGCATTATATTGATTAAATGTAGCGTGAATTGTTTCTCCCATGGGCATACTTAAAAGATAAACGCGATCCATCTGTAGTTGATTTTCAAACTTATGCGTCACATAGATGTCAGCATCATCCAGTTGGTCTCGCAGCTTACGGGCAATCGCAACACCGTGTTTAGTAATAACATAAATCGCCCAGGATTTGCGGTTTGCTTTATTCTTTTTTCTCGCCATTTCCAAATAGTACTCCACTATGATTTTTTTTAGCAATCACAACCATGGAAAAATACATTCCGCGTTTACCCTTTATGTCGCGAATATCTGTAACAATCTGTTCCTTGTCCATGGTAGCACTGGCCACATAAACAGATTTGTCCAGGAGTCCCTCGGATTCAAGGATCTCGATAATCTCTGACATTACGGAAGAAGCCTTCATCAATAGTATGGTATCAAACATGCGGATGATCGTGCGTAAATCATCCTTGTTATAAACCGCAGGTATTATAGCTATTCTTTCCTGTCCATCAGCAATAGGGATGCCGGCTGCAATAGGTGCCGCTGTAATGGATGAAACTCCGGGGATTACCTTGATCTCAATTTCTGGCCATGATTTTTGTGCGTGTTCATAAAGGTAAATAAACGAGCTGTAAATAAATGGATCTCCTAATGATATAAAGGCAACACTTTTTCCCGCAAAAATCCTATCTTTGATTTCTTTGATAGCGATATTCCATGCGTGAGATGTGACCTTCGGATCACGGGACATTGGGAAATTGAGAGATAGCCTTTCTTGTCCCGGTATCGGACCAACTGTTTCCCTGGCGATGTGCCATGAGACAGACAAACTTTTTTCATCCTTTCGTGGAAGAATAATGCAGTCTACTTTTCTTAAACAATCTAATGCCCTCAACGTCATTAAATCCGCAGCTCCAGGTCCAAGACCAACACCATATAAAATCCCACGCATCATTCAGTTCCTCTCAACTTTAGTAACGGTAAATATATGAATCGGACTTAAGGCTTCATAACGGTGGTATTGTGCCAGCGGTATGCTTCTTGCAATATTTACGACAATCATCTCAGCATTCCATTCACGATCTTTAAAGTATTGGTATGTCTCTTGTACGGTTTCTATAGCAATTGCAGTAACAACGCATTTACCATTCGGTGTTAATTTCTCTAAACTTACATCCAGAATTTCTTTCATGTTTCCCTTGCTGCCTCCGATAAAAACAGCATCTGGCACTGTCCAGTCCATAATAGCAGCAGGTGCCAATCCTTCGACAATATCAATATTGTCTACTTTATGGTTGACTGCATTCTCTCTGGCAATTTTAACACACTCAGTGTCAACATCAACAGCATAGACGTGTCCATCATAAGCGATTTTAGCTGCCTCAATAGCCACCGAACCAGATGCCGTACCGATATCCCAGACGATAGATTTTCTATTCAAGCCTAGAGAGACAATGGATAGTGTGCGTATTTCGCGTTTGGTAATCAGCCCTTTGTGCGGTATTCGTTTTGCAAATGCATCTTCGTGTAGATTTGCAATCGTGGGAGGTAGTGACTTGTCTTCATCTTTCCGAAGTAGAATTAAAACGTTAAGTGGAGCGGTATTTTCCACCCGAGATAATTCCTCAATCGTAAAACAACGGATCCGTTCATCCACACCACCTAAATTCTCACAAACCCAGGCTTGCCAGCCGGTTTCGTTATAGGCAATCATGTGTCTCGCTATTTCTTGAGGCGATCGTTCCGGATCCGTTAAAATCCCTACCTTTGATGATGTCTGTATTTTCGTTATAAACCCTGTCCTGGAACGTTCATGCAGGCTGATCATCATAGCGTCATTCCAGGTGATACCAATGCGGGAAAAGGCTATCTGGATGGAACTGGGATGAGTAATTACATCAACGTGATCCAAGCCAAATCTTTTAACAATCAATCCGCCGATTCCATAAAACATGGGATCTCCAGATGCCAGGACGACAATATTATTTTCATAAGAAAGTTCCTCTAACCGATCTATTACATCAGAGAGCTTACCTTGAAACGGTATTTTCAGACCTTCAAATTCGGCAAAGAATTCAAGATGTCGTGCACCTCCGGCAAGGACCTGTCCCTTGCTGATCGCATGCATTGCTTTTGATGTTAAACTCAAGCACCCGTCATCACTCATGCCGATAACCGTGACCGTTTTGGTATGCTTCAATACCGGTTGATTTTTCTTTACTAGTGGGTTCATGAACAAGTTTCTTTCTTTTTGCGTGATAACAAAAGAAGTGCGTGGATTATAGAGACGACAATAGTCGACCCTCCCTTACGTCCCTGACTGACAATATAAGGGACATCCTGAGACAATACTTGCTCTTTAGATTCAACTGCCTTAACAAATCCGACAGGAACGCCGATGATCAATGCCGGTTTTACACCTTCTTCTTTGATCAATCTTACAATTTCAATAAGTGCCGTAGGTGCATTACCAATGGCAACCACTGATCCATCAAGCTTTCCTAAACGCATCGCTTTTTG
>NZ_BAOS01000026.1 GCF_002443295.1 Candidatus Scalindua japonica
AAGAAAATGCCTTGCTCTTTGTGGATATGAGAGAAAATGGCAATGCACATAACTGGCTAGGACATTATTTAAACAATATCCTTCGTTTCGCTCTTGTCCCTTTCTTTTTTTGGCTGATCGGTGGATGGCAGCAACTCCTTCTCCGTTCCATTGGGAGTAGTGGAATTCATGTCCGCGAAATTGTTCTCCCTTACGACCCAGGAAACAATCGTCAAGCATTTCATTTTCACAATACCCAAAATTCACAAGTTTTTTGGTCATTTCAATTTGTCCGGGAATTATCCCCAGCATAGAAAAGACATTACCGTCTAAAGATTTTACGGACTCAGCCAGGTAAATAAGCCCTCCGCATTCGGCATACGTGGGAATACCATCTTTAATGGCCCGTTTAATTAAAGCACGCATGTCTTGATTTTCTTTAATTTCTTTAGCATAAACCTCCGGGAAACCGCCACAAAAATAAAACCCATCTATATTTTCCGGTAATGTCGTATCCTCAAGCGGACTAAACACGACGAGTTCGGCGCCACAGTCTTTTAAAAAATCCAGATTTGCCTGATAATAAAATTGAAATGCACGATCATAGGCATAGGCGATACGAATAGGATCCTGTGATGTTGTTGCTTCAGGGATAATATTGAATGCCTGAACAGATAATGAATTCTTTTGCGCTCTCTTCGCATGGACCATGATTTGCTCCAGGTCCATATTTTGACAGCACTCTTCCAGTCTTGTCAGACAATCATGCAGATCTTCATTTTCAGAGGCTGTTTTTTAAGCCAAGATGGCGTTCCGGGATCATAATGCCTTCATTTTTAAAAACGAGTACCCAATACCGGAATACGATTATATGCTTCAACAGCTTCGGTTAGCAACTTCAGATGGCTCTCCCCGGCAACTTTATTAAGAATCACGCCACAGATGTGAATATCCGGATCCAGTGTTTGATAGCCTTTGATCATGGCAGCAGTTGAGCGTGCCATTTTACCAGCGTCTACGACAAGAATAACTGGAATCTTTAGTAATTTGGCGAGGGCTGCGCTGCTGCCTTCGTCGGCCGTTGGTGAAACACCGTCAAACAGACCCATGACACCCTCAATAACGGCAATGTCACAATCCTGGGATGTCTTTTCAAACAACCATTGACATGCATCTTTACCCATCATCCATTCATCCAGGTTATGAGACGCTCGGTTTGTCGCAACCGTGTGATAACTCGGATCAATATAATCAGGGCCTACTTTATAAGCTCTGACACGTAAGCCTGCTCTGGTTAATCCAGCCAAAATAGCCAGTGTAACTGATGTTTTTCCTACGCCGCTGTGCGTTCCGCTAATCATGATTCGAGGTATACTCATTTTACTTTTATCTGAGAATTTATGAAAATAATAAAATTTATATCTATCACAGCTTCAAAGATATAACGATAGGCATACCGTGTCAACCCATTTTTTATGGAGTGTTATCAGATCATGGATTTTTTCTCCATAAGGATGATTGCGACTACTATTAATAGGTATTGTACAAACCTGAATTTCATATTATTGCTAAACAAACTTACAGGTAGTCCTGGTAATTATTGCTTTTTTAGAAATTTGGAATCTTATGGCAATTAAAATACTGGAATAAAGCAATGATAACGTCATGATCTCTTCTTCTAAATAGTCACAGTTACATTGTTCTTCGTTAGTTACAATAGTATAATGTTGAGAAGTAAAATCAAGAGTAAAAACTCTCAATAATCTGAAGAACACATCCCCCTTACCCGGACAAAAACGCCGAGAACTTCAATCAGCTCGTTGCTAAGAGCAATGTCATTGACTCGAATATGATTAAGTTGACAGGATTAAGTATTATAAGTAGAATTATCCATTCTTATTTTTGATCTTAGATAATTAAAAAATTTGTTACAGGTAATTCCATCCTGAATGTTAAGGATGGAATTTAAAAGGGAATCCCTCGTAGAACAGGGAACGGACCCGCCGCTGTAGTCGATGACGAAAATTGCCAGGCCACTGTTCGCCACAGGCGTATGGGAAGGCGCAATGAGTAGGACGATTCGATAGTCAGAAGAC
>NZ_BAOS01000027.1 GCF_002443295.1 Candidatus Scalindua japonica
GTGCGTATGCTACATTAATTTCCTGAACAACACTGGCCTTGTAGGCAGCGGTAGAATATGGTTTTACAATTCCGGTTGTTCCCAGTATGGATATTCCATTAATAATTCCCAATCGTTCGCTAATCGTTTTCTTAGCGCGCTTTACACCATCGGGAACACTGATAATGACCTGGGCTCCTTTGTATTGTTTAACAGGAAGTTCTTCTAATACCATCTCTGAGATATTTTTACGCGGTATGGGTGTAATTGAAGGGCCGCCGATGTCCAGGCCTAGTCCCGGCTTCGTAACCTTACCCACACCCTCTCCATTGATTAAAGTAATACCCTCTTCTTCTGTTAAACTAACAGTTGTCGTAATTTCAGCACCATGCGTGCAATCCGGATCATCCCCGGCATCTTTAATAATACTGGTGATAGCTACACCCTCGCTTATTTCACAGCGTTTTAAAGGAAATGTAACCGTTTTTCGATTTGGCAATGTAGTTTTTATTTTCGATAATTTCTTTCCTGTTACCAGATAGCGCGCTGCTGCCTTGGCACTCGCAGCGGCACAGGCTCCTGTGGTAAATCCGGTTCTATGCCCCTTCTTATTCCGTGCCGGCAGTGTCATATGATTTTTCTCTCAAGCGATGTTCAAAAAGATCAAAGAATAAAGGGTCTTCTCCCAGTGTAGTTGCCAGTTTAATGGTTAGTTCAGGGATATTTTGTGCATAACGATCGACGAGAGCACTAAGCCGTTGGTACAATAATCCGTTAAAAATCAAATAAGGTTCCAATAAAATAGTCCTGTGACCTTCTTTTATAAGGTAATTAAGTGTTTCTTCAACTGTCGGTTTTGCCATGGCAATAAAACCGTGATCTACTCGCTTGTAATCTGCCTTTTCTGTAACCAGTCGTACCAATTTACAAAAATCACTGGTCGCATCCGGATCACTGGATCCACGGCCTATCATCAAAACCGCAGCATCTGATGTCTCGATCGCATTTGCGGCACATGCCTGGGTAATTCTCTTGTTCACTAAGTCCACCATTTTCTGATCCACACCCATGGCTTGTGATAAATAAATTTTTTTGTCTCTAAAAGTGTCCCTGATCTCATTGACAACATCCGCAATATCATGCTTGATATGTTCTGCTGTTAATAAGAATAACGGCAGAACCGAAACCTCTTCGGCACAAGCCAATGCATCATGGAGTGCGTCCTTCAAACCTGGTTTTGCCAACTCAACGAAAGCAGTTCTAAAATCAAAATCGGGAACCTGCCTGGCAAATTGTTCGACAAAATGTTCAAATGCATCATTGGATTTCTGAACACGGCTGCCGTGTCCTACAACGATAACAATGTTTTTAGGCATAAACCTGGTCCTTTCGCTGTTGTAATTGGTGAAAGTTTTGTGCTTGCGCAAGAAAATGCCTTGCTCTTTGCGGATATGAGAGAAAATGGCAATGCACATAGCTGGCCAGGACATTATTTAAACAATATCCTTCGTCTCGCTCTTGTCCCTTTCTTTTTTTGATTGATCGGTGGATGGCAGCAACTCCTTCTCCGTTCCATTGGGAGTAGTGGAATTCATGTCCGCGAAATTGTTCTCCCTTACGACCCAGGAAACAATCGTCAAGCATTTCATTTTCACAATACCCAAAATTCACAAGTTTTTTGGTCATTTCAATTTGTCCGGGAATTATCCCCAGCATGGGAAAGACTTTGCCGTCTAAAGATTTTACGGATTCAGCCAGGTAAATAAGCCCTCCGCATTCGGCATACGTGGGAATGCCATCTTTAATGGCCTGTTTAATTAAAGCATGCATGTCCTGGTTTTCTTTAATTTCTTTAGCATAAACCTCCGGAAAACCACCACAAAAATAAAACCCATGTATATTTTCCGGTAATGTCGTATCCTCAAGCGGACTAAAAGCAATGAGTTCGGCACCACAGTTTTTTAAAAAATCCAGATTTGCCTGATAATAAAATTGAAATGCACGGTCATAAGCATAGGCGATACGAATGGGTTCCTGGGGTAATGTTGCTTCAGGGATAATATTGAATGGTTTAACGGATAATGAATCTTTTTGCGCTCTCTTCGCATGGATCATAATTTGCTCCAGATCAATTTTTTGACAGCACTCTTCCAGCCTTGTCAGACAATCATGCAGCTCTTCATTTTCAGAGGCAGTTTTTAAGCCAAGATGACGTTCCGGGATCATAATGTCTTCATTTTTGAAGAGAGTACCCAATACCGGAATGTGATTATATGCTTCAACAGCTTCGGTTAATAATTTCAGGTGATTCTCCCCGGCCACTTTATTGAGGATCACGCCACATATATGAATGTCCGCATCCAGTGTTTGATAGCCTTTGATCATGGCAGCTGCTGAGCGTGCCATTTTACCAGCATCTACGACTAGAATAACAGGAGTCTTAAGTAATTTGGCGAGGGCAGAGCTGCTGCCTTCGTCGGTCGTTGGTGAAACACCGTCAAAGAGACCCATGACACCCTCAATAACGGCAATGTCACAATCCTGGGATGTCTTTTCAAATAACCACTGACATGCATCTTTACCCATCATCCATTCATCCAGGTTATGCGATGCCCGGTTTGTTGCAACTGTGTGATAACTAGGATCAATATAATCAGGGCCTACTTTATAAGCCCCGACACGTAAGCCGGCCCTGGTTAATCCAGCCATAATAGCCAGTGTAACTGATGTTTTTCCGACGCCGCTGTGTGTTCCGCTAATCATGATTCTCGGTATACTCATATCGTGCTTTTATCTTGGAATTTATGAAAATAAGTTTATGTTTTTACTGAATTTAAAGATATAACGATAGGCATACCGTGTCAACCCATTTTTTATCAAGTACTATCTGATCATAGCTTTTTTCTTCGTGTTTCCTGAATCGAATGATTAGGTTGACAGGGTCAAGTATTAAAAGTAGAATTATCCGTTCTCACTGTTGATCTTAAACAATTTAAAGAATATGGTTACCGGTAATTCCATCATGAATGTTAAGGATGGAATTTAAAAGGGAATCCCTGGTAGAACAGGGAACGGACCCGCCGCTGTAGTCGATGACGAAAATTGCCAGGCCACTGTTCGCCACAGGCGTATGGGAAGGCGCAATGAGTAGGATGACTCGATAGTCAGAAGACCTGCCGGTTAACTGCTTCACATGATCTTCGATGGTAAAGAAGGTGAAGGCGTATATGGTAATAAGCAGCTTATGCATTCGTATGCAGACTTACTAAAAGCCCGTACCTTTTTACTACGAAAAGATACGGGCTTTTTTTATATCTATTTTTTGTGACTATATACAATTCAAATGAAGAAAATATTATTAGGCATATCTGTTACCTTTGCTATTTTATTGTTACCCCATGTCGCGCATGCAATGCATATTACTGAAGGGATATTGCCTCCAAAATGGGTTATATTCTGGTTTATTTTAGTGATACCGTTCATTGTCATTGGTACGCTCAGACTGAAGAAAAAGAAAAAAGAAGTACCGGGTTTCCTGCCATTAGTGGGATTAGTTGGGGCCGCCGTATTCGTTTTTTCATGTTTTCCAATTCCGGTGGTAGGTTTGAACGGGATGGCAACTGCACATCCGGCGGGAACGGGAATGAGTGCGATCTTATTAGGGCCTTTTGTGAGCGTTGTTATCGCAGGCATTGCTCTTTTCATACAGGCGCTTTTTCTAGCGCATGGAGGACTTACGACTCTGGGCGTTAATATCTTTTCAATGGGTGTACTCGGTTCATTTTCAGGGTATTTTGCATTCAGACTGGCGCAGAGGATGGGGTTCAAGCTGTTCTGGTGTGGTTTTCTGGCCGGAGTAATTTCTGATATATGTACTTATATAGGGACTTCTATAGGATTAGGACTCCTGGTATTTAAAGAGGGGGAGACATTTTCTGTTGCTATAATGCACAGCGCGAAGGCAATGCTGGAGATTTTCGTTGTGTTTATGGCTACTTCTCAGGGACCATTGTGTATCGCTGAAGGTATTGTGGTTGGATTTGCTCTAACCTATGTATATAAAGTTCGTCCAAGTATTTTATACAACCTGAAGGTTGTTAAAGCACAATAATTTAATTATATAGGGATTTTCATTTAATCGCTTGTAGCAAGAATATACGCCCTTGTCATTCTGAGTGAAGCGAAGAATCTCTTGTAAGTAGGCCAAAAGTATTTTGTGAGTTTAATGAGATCTTCCTGCAGAGATTCTTCAGTCGTTCCTCCTTCAGAAGATATGGATGACAGTCCTTCCTTTAAATATTAGAATTAAAAGTTGACCAATTATTAGTTCTAATTTTAAGAAAGGAGTCATCCATATGAAGAAAGCAAAATATTATGGTTCAATAGATGTTGATGATAGTAGCTTTAACGTAGCTCTAATAAAAACTGTAGGTGAAGAGCTTCTCCATTTTAAATGTAGTTCTAATGTAGGTGCAATGATAAAAAAGATAAAGCAAAAAAATATTCATTTAAAAGATATCCAATTGTGCTATGAAGCGACTTATCTTGGGTATACTTTATACCGAGAGCTAAAGGGTAAAGGTATAAGATGTGAAGTTATAGCCCCTTCTTTAATCCCCAAAGCCCCAGGTAATAAGGTAAAAACAGACCGCCTGGATTGTATCAAATTAGCCAAATATTATTTAAAAGGGATGTTGACTCCTGTCCATATTCCTGACGAGGAAGATGAGACAGTTCGTGATTTAATCCGATCAAGAAAACTGTTAGTTGATCAAGTAAAAAAAATAAAAACACATATCATCAGCCTCTGTAAAAGAATGGGCCTTGACTATCGAAAACAGAGAGGAATCTCCAACGCTGCTTACTGGACCCAAATTCATTATAAGTGGTTAGAAAAAGAAATTAACCAACTTCCTAAGGATTCCCCCTTACGACTTAACCTTTCCAGCTTACTGAGTACTTGTCATAATATAGAGACCTTTATTTCCACTTATGACGAACAAATAAGCGTAATCGCTGAACGTCCTAAGTATAAAGACAAAGTAAAGGCATTGAATTGCTTTCGGGGTCTAAAGACCCTCTCCTCCCTGACTCTCACGACTGAACTGGGAGATATAAGGCGTTTTCCTCACCCTTCAAAGGTAACGGCCTATTCAGGGCTTTCCATCAGAGAATACAGCTCAGGAGGAAAAGAACTCCGCTTTGGAATTACAAAGCAGGGAAACCGTATTCTTAGAACTGTTGTAATTGAAGCATGCCAGTTTTCTTTCAAGCCTCCTAAAGTCAGTAATATTCTTAAAGAAAGAAGAATAGGAGCTGATCCTGAATATATTAATATTGCCGATCGTTGCATGCATCGGCTTAGTAAAAAATCTATTAGAATGTTTATGAATAAAAAACATAGAAATAAAATAAAGGTCGCCTGTGCTAGAGAAATGCTCTGCTTTGTCTGGGAAGCATTGCATAAGGCAGCTTGATAAATACAAACATATAAACTAATTTTATAAGGACAAGGTTGAATTTAATAGAAAATTATTTAGCAATAAGATCTTGCATGAGATAGCCCACGAGTCATTCTTAGGTTAATACACCTGTGCTCAGATTGTGGTATTCTCATCGAACACCATCTTAATGCGGTAACCAGCCCGCGAATATGAGGTTGATTGTACCAGATTCTCATTGCATTAAATAAATTTTCATTTTGGCCTATTTGACCTTGACAGACTGTCATCCATATGAGAATGACATGTTGGCGAACAACGTCAGCCCGAAGGGCATTAATTGTTATGTTAGGATTTTCCATTTTAAACCTTTTCGCTTAAATATGTTGTGAAAAAATATTTTACTATTTTCGTATTCATATTATGTGTCACTCAATCGCATGCTTTGTATGCGGCGGAACCAGACATGCCTGAGCCAATAGACGCTATTGAAGCTGTGCAAACAGTAGCGTCTGAGGAAGAGGGAAAATGGACAGGAATTGATGTAAGCATAGTAGGGAAATATGCCAAGAAATATGGTCGTCCTCCAAGGGACCCTTATATTAACACAGACCAGGGGGATCTTCTCTTATTTGTATTTACCTTTTTTGGCCTTGTAGGCGGTATCATCATTGGCTACAACTTCAGAAAATTATTTGTTGAGGGGAAAGATCAGGGTCTTCACCGCTCCTCGGACAAAAGGCGCCGAGGACAAGAAGACGCTGAGATCGCAAAGAAAAAATTAGAAAAAAAAATTTCATAATTACGAATTTGAATCTAAAAAAATCCCAAATCGTAATTCGTGCTGGTTGAATCATGTTGATTGAACCTAAACGTTTGGGTTCCGACTACAAGTCTGAACCAGTCTGTGAAATTAAGCGTAAAATAAAGAGTCTCGAATAACTGATAAACAGGATTTAACCTATCTTGTTTATCCTGTTATCCTGTCTAAAGATAGATAATCATGGAAATATTAAAGCATGTTGTCATGGATCATTTCGCTCAAAGGAGCAATTGGCTTACCAATATAGAGGTAAGGGTGAAACTGTTTTATATCGGTATAGGTTTGATCCTTAATACATTATCTCACGACATAACGGTTCCATTAGTGTTCTTTGTTACATCTTTAATATTGTTAATGACCATAAAGGTATCATTTTTGACTTTAGGTCTCCGAATGATGATGCCGTTCTGTTTCGGGATATTTATCCTGATTATCATGGGCTTGCATCAGGGTGAGACCGTAATGTTTTCCGGTACACTTTTCGGTTATGAACTTGCTTTCAAAAAAGAGGGATTACAGATTGGCCTCTTGTTATTCACAAAGGTGGCAGGGGGGGTAATGCTCATGCTTTTATTATCATTCACCACAACAATTACAAAAATATGTATGGCTGCTCGCTGGATGAAGATACCGGAAACCCTGATTGAAGTTTTGTCATTTGTATATAGATACCTTTTCTTACTGATTGAAGAGACGGAGACAATGATGTCTTCGCAAAGAAGCAGACTGGGCTATGTTACATGGTTTAAGACAGTAAAATCATTTGGAAGCCTTGGAGGCATGCTGATTATCAGGTCAATTACAAGAGCTGAAAATGCCCATATCGCAATGGTCTCCAGGGGTTATGATGGAGGGAGGGTGCTGACAGTCCAACTTACTCCAATAGCAGGAAAAGATTATACTATGCTTTTATCATGTGGAATTTTACTGGCACTTTTATCCTATTTTGGGTTTTTCTGGTAGGAGATTTATAAATTGAGAAAGATTGGCAAGCTTATAACCACCCCATTTCCCCTCCTTTGTAAGGAGGTGATTCAGAGGAGATCTTTCACTTTTATTAACAATATTATTAACTGCGAGTATCTGAGAAAATTGGTGTCCTATTTAAATTATGACGATTAAGATAAAGGTCGAAGAGTTAACTCATAAATACCCTGATGGCACGCAAGCACTCAATGGTGCGGACCTTGATGTTCGGGAAGGTGAATTCCTTGCTATTCTCGGTGCAAACGGTTCTGGGAAGACAACACTGCTCAAACATCTGAATGGTCTTTTAAAGCCTGTTTCCGGTTCAGTAGTTTTAGATAATAAAGCATTGAATGTGTTTACGCCAGGTGATGTTTTCAGGAAGGTTGGAATGGTTTTTCAAGATCCTAATGATCAGCTCATTGCACCTACGGTTGAGGAGGATGTCGCTTTTGGCCCTACTAATCTAGGCCTTAGCTATGATGAAATTATGAGTAGGGTTAATACTGCTCTCGATCTGGTTAAAATGAAAGAGTTTGCCAAAAAGGCAATCCATGCACTCAGTTATGGTCAGAGCAAACGAATATGCATTGCCGGCATCCTCGCCATGGAACCGGAAATAATCATATTAGATGAACCAACCAGTGGACTTGACCCTGATGGTGTAAAGACCGTAATGAAAATACTGAACGATCTGAATAAAAAACAGGGTATTACCATAATACTTGCTACAAACTCTGTTGACCTTGTGCCTGTCCACATGGACAGGGTTGCTATTATGGATAAAGGTATCGTTGTGCAGGAAGGTACTCCGGAAAGAATTTTTACCGGCTCAGAAAAACTTAACAGCCTTAAGCTGGAGCTGCCGCAGATAGCACAATTAATGGAAGTATTGCGTGACAAAGAAAGACTACCAATAGATTTACTCCCTTTGACAATCGGTCAAGCCAGGCAGGAACTTGTACATCTATTCAACAATGAAAACAATGTCCGGCATGCCAGTTCAATTTTGTAGATAGAACCTTTAATTTTCAAATACCAATCCTGTTATTCTGTCTAATATCCTGTCCCATGGAGCCTTCCTTACTGTTGTCCCAGTCCTTCGTAAATATTCGTAAGTGTTGTTTCCAGCGGGGATTGTCAAGTTGATTCATGATGAAAAAGACAATAAATTTTATTAAAACCATCCTATACACTGTCTTTTTTTGTTGAATAAATTATTAGTTGACAGTATATGGCCGTTGTGGTATATACGTCCAGAGTGTCCAGTATAAAAGTATTTGTGTTTGTAACTCTTAAGGATAGAGACGGTTTATGGCTAAAAAGAAAATTGTTAGTACAACCGAAACAATAAAAGATGGTATCCCTATAGTACTGACTGATGTAGTTGAAAAGTTAGGACTACAGACTGAACCTGGTGACAAGATATTATTTACCAGAATAAGTCAGAGTGCATTTATGGCTACAATTGAAAAACCTGTAACAAAAGAAATCGAAAAAGATGATAATACAATATACACTGGAGAAATATCTTCAGCTTTCATTGTGGAAGAATTATATAAATATAATAGGGAGAAGAAATTATCAATTAAGACGGAAGAAAGTAAAAGCTTAATAGCGTTTGCAAAAATAGGCATCAAAACCTTTTATATGATTGTTGAAGCACATTATCATATAAGTGACAGAATGATACGTAGATACATTAGTAGAGGGCTAATACCACCTCCGGAAAGACACGGAAAGAATGCATATTACGAAGAATTGAAAACTAATGTTTTTAGCTATTTGAATGTAATTGATACTTTCAAGAAACGTTATAATCTTTCGTTAGACGACATAGGAGTGATAATAAATAATTATCGTAATCAGATTGTTGAACTGGATTTTATATTGTCAGGTATTGAGATTGAATATAACAAGCCTAGACGAACATCTCCAAACTATATATGGATAAGGAAACGTTTCTTAGAAAGGATTCAAGCCAAAACAGAAAATCTAGAAAAGTTAAACATAAAGGCTCTAGAAAGAGAGATAAAGCGTAAAAAATCTTAAAATTTTTTGCACTCATGATGGACATTGCGTCCATCATGACCATTAAAATATTACTCAATCTATGTATATCTGTAAAAAAAATGCAATCAAATATTCAGTATAAAACAAAAAAATTATGGAAAGGCGAAAACGCGGCAACATTGCCCTGAGTAATTACCGAATGATGGAGAAATTGAGCCAATTGCACATTTGAAGGGACGTAGAAAAAGAATAGAAATTCAAAATTTATTTGATGTTAAAAGTAGGTGAAACACATCTGTACTTTTTTTAATTTGTTTATTGTAGTTTTATTATTGCAAAAAAAAGGAAGACATAAGCAGCAACTTATGTCCTCCGGTTTATTATTCCCATTCACCAATGAAAAAGAACAATAGGATGTTCATATTAGTTAATAAATCCAATATATCAACAAAAAAACCAGTGTTGAGTACGCCCACCATGCGCACGCAAACACTGGTTTTTTTTTGGCTTCAAATTGGCTTGTTTACCAGAAAGAGGCTATAGACTTGATACTAAGAAACAACCGGAACACTATTTTTTAAGATATTGAAATACAATGACTTACAATATGGCAGTTTTTGACCGTTTTTATAGCCTTTTCAGGAGTAAAATTATGTGTAAATGCGCAGTGAAAAAAGAGGAAAAACCTAGAGTTATGACCGTTAAAAATAGCTGGAGACTTAGAGCACTTTTCCGTATTGAAGAATATATCCGTGATGTTGGCCAGGACTCCAGAGCTAAAAGGATGGGTTATTGTGGAAATACTATTTTTGTAAAAGTTAAGAAAGGAGACCCATCCAATGTTTTGTATGAACCGCAACTACGTTGTAAAGATCGAGTTTGTCCAGTGTGTAACTCATACCGTGCGTCTATTCTATCTCGAAAGGTGGAAAAACTTGGTAAAGATATGGAAAACCCTCATTTACTGACAATAACTGCGAATACATTAAACAGAGATAGTTTGAAAACTGCGGTTGAGTGTTTTAAAAAATCAACAAGTTTACTCAAAAAAGAGCGTTCATGGTGGAAAAGATATATCCGGGGAGGAGTAGAACATATTGAAATTACATACAAAGAAGAGACTGGCTGGCATGTTCACTCACATATGCTCGTTGATCTGGCTATTGATCGTAAAGTTGAGAATATGCAGCTTACAGATAATGGTTATTTTCTAGACCCAATAAAGAAAGACTTTGAACACGTTCTTAGGAAAGTTGGCCTTGGCACTATTTCTGATATCAGGCCGGTAACTAAAGGATACGGAAAAGAAATCTCAAAGTACTCAATGAAATTTGGTCTTGATATTGAAGAAGCCAGGCTTAAAGAGATAATTGTTGATATGAAGGGAAAAAGGATGGTGTCAAGGTTTGGCAATTGTTATGGCCTTAAAGACATGGAAGAACTTACTCCGAAAGAGGAAGAACAATATGAAACACTTGGAACTATTAAGGAAGTTGTTGATAAATGCTTTAAAGAGACGGGTGTTGATAGTGATCTGGTCGGGTTTGCACTCGGAGCGGTAAAGATAGGACTCATAGAGTTATGGTCAGCTAGCTATGAACCTGAACCTTTTCAAAGCAGAAAAAATGATTCATCTTAATGTGATTTCTACTTCCCTGATCCTTTAGTAAAAAAATGGAAAGGAAAATCACAAACCCTTTTCGTTTACGCTTTTTTTATAATGCTTTTAAACAAAAGGTTTCTGGAAGTATATAAAAGCATGACAAACGCTTTTTTTTGCATGATTTTTTTTTACTGTAAGAAATTTCAATATTGAAAAGGAATTCACATAAAAGCTTAGAATACTCTGTGGGTTTAGTATTTGTAATATGTTTTTTTACTCCTTAAAAAAAGAAACCAGAAAAAACTTTTTACAAATACGGCTAAAACAAAAGGTGTTGAAATAGGGATGTTAAGTGTTTGACAGGTCTGTATTATGAAATTTGAAATTGATAATTCACAATTAATAAATGATATTGTTGAGAAGGTTGTTAAACGAATAACTCCCCTACTCACGCAGAATCATAAAAATAACGATAATGAATTAATGACCGTTAGTGAATTAGCAAATTATCTCAAAGTAAAAATATCATGGGTTTATGAGAAAGTACATGTCCGGGAGATTCCATTTCATAAAGCAGGTAGGTTTCCACGATTCCGAAAAAAGCATGTTGATTTATGGTTACTTAATCCATATCATCCTGATTTGAGCGCGTATAATCTTAATCACGGAAAGGAGGTGAGAAATAATGAAAGGATTGTATAAGCGTGGCAAGAAGTACTGGATGGCCTACAGTGTAAACGGACAGATGCGTTTTGAAAGTACAGGAGTAACTACAAGGCGTGACGCTGAGTACATTCTGGGTTGTCGTAGAAAAGAGATCAAAGACGGTAATATACCTGAGATTAGACAAGTCAAGAACTATAAGTTTGCAGAACTAGCGCAGAATTATTCAAAGTGGGCTGAAAGGCAACGGATATTTAAGACAAAGAGAATTTGGATAAAACAGCTAGTTGAGGTCTTTGGTAATCTCGATGTGAAAGACATGGATACAAGAACCATTGAACAATGGCAGAGTAAGCGACTGAAATACAATAAACCTGCCACTGTGAACCGTGTACTTGCATGTCTAAAACATATGGTTAATAAAGGTGTTCAATGGGAAATGGCTAATGAAGAAACATTGAAGAAAGTCCGCAATGTTAAGCTGCTTGAGGAGAATAATGAAAGGCTCAGATTCTTAACCGTTGAGGAGTGCCAAACACTCATTGATTGCTGTTCAACGCACTTGAAGCCTATTGTAACGGTTGCGCTTCATACTGGTATGCGTAAAGGTGAAATTCTGGGCTTAAAGTGGGAGCAGGTGGATTTAAAACACGGCTTTATTTTGCTTGATACAACCAAGAACGGTGAACGCAAGGAGATTCCCATTGACAACACACTGAGGAGGATGTTTGAAGATATGCCGCATAGTATTGAAAGCGTTTATGTTTTTACTGATAAAGATGGAAACCCATACAAATCAGTTAAACGTAGCTTCAGTACAGCAATGAATAAGGCTGGAATCCGTGATTTCAGGTTTCACGATCTTAGACATACCTTTGCAAGCCATCTTGTTATGAATGGCGTAGATTTGACCAGCGTGAAGGAGCTGTTGGGGCATAAGTCTTTGAAGATGACTTTGAGATATGCACACCTTGCACCAGGGCACAAGATGAAGGCGGTAAATATACTCGATAATGTACTAACAAAACCACATGCAGAAAACATGCAACTTGACAATTACTTGACAGTTTTCAATTCTGAAGAACCTACCACTTATCCTAAGTCCTTGTTTGATAATATGGGCGATACTGGACTCGAACCAGTGACCCCTTGCTTGTCGAATGAGGGCACGGCATTTTTTACAAATTTCATAACCGCCTGATTCAGTATCAGTTATGTCGCTATCACATTAACTGACATTGATTTATAACTTTATTCTTTTCCTGTTGAGTCCTGTGGTGTCTTGGTGATTACGCTGGATTCTACTACAATCTGACTACAATTGGAAATACGGTAAGAACCAATAGCTAAAAAGACAATGGAGAGTTTTGAGGTTAAGAGAAAAAGGAGATACAGTACTTACCAAATAGTTTTTTAGAATTTGTTTTTAATTTTATTATTTCAAAAAAAAGGAAGACATAAGCGGCAACTTATGTCCTCCGGTTCATTATTCCCATTCACCAATGAAAAAGAACAATAAGTATAGCTTAGTTAAAATTAATAATATATCAACTAAAAAACCAGTGTTGAGTACGCCCACCAAGCGCACGCAAACACTGGTTTTTTTTTGGTTTCATTTTGGCTTGTTTTCAAGAAAGAGCCTTAGACTTGATACTAAGAAGCAATTGGCACCCGATTTTTTAAGTCGTTGAAATAACAGTATTTACAATTTGGCTATTTTTGGCCGTTTTTATGACCCTTTTGGAGGTGAAATTATGTGTAAATGTACCGTGAAGAATGAGAAAAAATCTAGCTTTGTTACCGTTAAAAATAGCTGGAGGTTAAGAGCTTTATTTCGCATTGAAAAGCTTATTCGTGAAGTTGACCAGGACTCCAGAGCTAAAAGGATGGGTATGTGTGGAAATACTATTTTCGTGAAAGTTAAGAAAACAGACCCAACCAATATTTTGTATGAACCGCAATTACGTTGCAAAGACAGGGTCTGCCCGGTGTGTAATGCATATCGTGCTTCGATTCTTTCTCGCAAGGTGGAAGAACTTGGTAAAGATATGGAAAATCCTCACTTATTAACCGTTACTGCAAATGATCAGAATAGGTCGAGTCTGAAAACTGCTTTCCAATGCTACAAGGCATCAATGAGACTCTTAAAGCGTGAGAAGACATGGTGGAAAAAGTATATCCGGGGAGGAGTTGAACACATAGAGGTCACGTATAACGAGGGAACCGGCTGGCATGTTCACTCACATATGCTCATTGATCTGGCTGTTGATCGTAAGGTTGAGAATATGCGGCTTACAGATAACGGCTATTTTCTAGACCCTCTAAAAAAAGACCTTGAACATGTTCTTATGAAAGTTGGACTTGGCACAATTTCAGATATCAGACCGGTAACTGAAGGGTACGGAAAAGAAATCTCAAAGTACTCAATGAAATTTGGTCTTGATATAGAAGATGACAGACTCAAAGAGATTATAGTTGATATGAAGGGTAAGAGAATGGTTTCAAAGTTTGGAAACTGTTTCGGACGCAAGAAGGAGGATGATAAGGGTAGCGAAGATATGGAAGAACTTACACCGGAAGAGGAAGATCAATATGAGACATTAGGAACGATAGAGGAAGTCGTGCATATGAGTTTTCAAAAGTCTGGTGTTAACAGCAAATTGGTCAAGTATGCTCTTGAAGCCGTAAGGATTGGATTGATTGAAATAGTATCTAATGAAATGATTATTCGTAAGTCTCAAGAGGCTTTTTTAAATGTGGATTTGGTAACTACCTGATCCGGTTATATTTTTTTAGTTTTATGAAAGGTGGTGTATATGGAATTTACTGGAACGATATTTAATGGAATGGTTGTAAGTGCTGTAAGTTCAGGTGAGAAAGGCGTTGGATTAAAGGTTATGTGTAGGGAGTTACAAGACACGTATAGGGTTTACATCCCTGCTGACAGGGTAAGAGGTGAACAGCTTTTGAAAATATGTGACTCCGTCTATATCCATTACAACAAGTTATTTCCTTCGGGTAATGAAATACGTATGGATGCACAAAATATCGTGCTGAACAGCGGTAAACAAAAGTAGTCCATTCTTAGGAGGGAGGTACGCGCTACTGCACATGGAGAGATTTCCCCAGCCTCCCTCTTAAACTTAGCTTGAACTTAAAATTTGAAAGGTGTGAATAATGTTTGTTATAGGTGCTTTTGGTGATTGGGGTGGAGTGTGGGACATTCTTCCGGTTAATGTAACCGGAAATGTGATGTTCGATTATTTTTTTACCTTAGTGTTGTCATTCGGTGTTTTGTCCATGATGGTTGGATGGTTGTTTAACATAATGACAAGGAGTTAATCTTGGCTATTACAAATTATGATTGCGGTGATATGTCTGACGTTGTTATCAGTTCAAATAATTATGATGGCCTGATCAAGCTAATGTCTGATGGCGTTCGTGGTGAAATTGTAATGTCGTCAGGAATGGAACCAGTCAGTTTTATCTGTTCTGGCCAATTGTCAATTAGTGCTCCACTGAATTCAATACATGTTTTTCTCTCTTCCGTATCCTTGCAGGGTGTATGGTCAGAGAATTTTCTTATGGGCTTGGCTGGTGTGGTCTGTGGTTCTCTCTTGGCATACGTTTGCGTTAAATATGCAGTTTAACCTTTATAACAGGAAAGGAGGTGATAATCGTGGATTTTAGCACATTAACCATTGATACCGCTCAGGTGCTTGTTCTGGCAGGTGTAATTGTAACTGCTATTGCAGGTATATGGGCTGTAAAAAAGGTTATCAAACTGGCAAATCGTTCTTGACGATACGTTGCCGGATGTTGGTTGGCTTTCTAGGGGCTGGCCAGCATTTTTATTCACATGAAATGAGGTTTTAAAAATGGATTATTCAATGATCAGCATCGACACAACAAAAATTTTTATATTTGCTTCTACAATCGTAGGACTATTAGCGGTTATTTGGGTAGTTAAAAAAGTCATTCACACAATTACATATTCTTAAAATGAAAATCAAAAAAATCCTATTAATTATCTGTTTTACTTTGTCTTTGACCTTTGCCTCTTTACATTACCAGCAAAAGAAAGCAGAAGCAATTGCGCCATGGGTTGCCTATGTGGCAATTAATGCTGCCATTAGTCTGGCCGTTGGTGCAGTAATGTATTATTTCGATAGTGCGGGTAATGGACAAATGCAGACCATTACGGCAGTTGATACAAATACAGGTCAGGTAGATTTTGATGTTAAAGGTAGTGGTTCTTATGTTTATCCAATTTGGACAAGTACCGTAAATGGGAAAAAGATTTATCCTGTTGATGGTGCGACTTTCACTGCTTTAGATGCTGCCTGGACTTGGAATGCTCAAACGTTTGGCATGACTCAAGAATGGTGTGACATACAATTAAGTCAACCCGGTGTAGAATTTGGTTATTATGCGTCAACCGCCGCTTACCATTTTGCAAAATATACTGGCGGTGATCTTATTATTGATGGTGTCCAACAAAGCACGTTTCAATCTGTTCCTGTTCCCGGTGGTTTGGGTAATTCATTTTCGGGCACAATAGATGATTTCCCGGTTGAATTTTACGAATTCCTTGAAGATGTCCCCCCTGCGCCTGATTGTTTTGATGGTATACAGAATCAGGATGAAACCGGTATTGATTGCGGTGGAGTTTGTGAATTAAACTTTGGTCTTGTGTGCCCTCCGGCTGAAACTTGCTTTGATGGGATAATGAACCAGGACGAAACCGGTATTGATTATGGTGGTGTATGTGGTACGGGAACTCCGGTTTCACAGCCTCCGGGAAATTTTACTGATGCTAATCAAGACGGTATAGACGATATATCAGGTCTTGATAGCACTGGTTCTATTCCTGTTGGTACTGTCTCCGGTTCTATTGGTACTGCGGATAGTTCTACCTATGATACAAGCCTTCCGGGTGATGTCTCAGAAGTTGGGGAAACGGACTGGACTGGCTTAATTACCGGATATCTTGCCTCTAATCCTCTGGTACTTCTGGCCACGGGTAGCCAGATCAACGTTACTGGTGCTACGTGTTCACTTCCCATGACACTGTTTGGGAAATCCATGACGATTGATTTCTGTTCACTTGATTGGATGGTTGATCTGTTTGGAAGCTTTGTATTGGGATTAATGGCCATAAGGGCCGTTTTTATAGCAATGGGAATTTAATTTAATTCAAGGGAGTTTAACAAATGACTGCATTAATAAGCTGGTTACTATCGGCCTTTGGCAGTTGGGTAGGATATAGCGTTGTCCGGTTTACTGCTATGAAGTTATTCATCTGGACAATAGTTATAACGGTTCTACCTGTTCTTTTTAGCCGTCTTATCTATATGTTGATTGAAGGCGTTATGAGCACGTTAAACACTATTGATGGTACTTATGGCGTCAACAGCTATCTAATCAATTTTACCGGGATTACGGCATGGTTTGCGGTACACCTCAAAATCGTTGAAGGGTTCTCGTTAATCATGTCTGCGGTAGCCTTCCGTATGGCAATCAGGATGATTCCCTTTGTCCGATTATAAGCAACTATCATATTTTTAAACTAAACGTTTCTGGAAGTATATAAAAGCATGACAAACGCTTTTTCTTGGCGTGATTTTTTTTACTTCCAGAAATTTCAATATTTGAAAGGAATTCTTATAAATGCTTAGAAAATTTGTGTCTTAGTATTTGTAATATGTTTTTTACATCGGGATGCACTCTTTAAAAAAGAAACCAGAAAAAACTTTTTACAAATACGGCAAAAAAACAAGAATTTTACTTCCATGATTTTTTAGTAATAAAACGGAAAAGGAAATCACAAACCCCCTTTTCATTTACGTTTTTTATCAATGCTTTTAAACTAAAGGTTTCTGGAAGTATATAAAAGCATGACAAAAACGCCTTATCTTTGGCGTGATTTTTTTTACTTACAGAAATTTCAATATTAAAAAGAAAGTCCTATAAATGCTTAGAAAAATCTGTGTCTTAGTATTTGTAATATGTTTTTTTACTCCGGGATGCGCTCTTTTAGATAAGAAACCAGAGAAAAAACTTTTTACAAATACGGCTAAAACTAAAAATGTCGAAAACTGGCAATGGAAGGTCAAAGATGGCAAGGCAAAGGAATTTGAAAAAGGTGCAATTGATGTTGATATGCAGTTTGAGAAAGTGAAACTCAAAGATGTTGTCAGTCTCTTGATGGGTATTATCAAAGAGAATTTCATTATTGTTGATGATCTTATCGGTTCTGTAGATATTGAAATTAAAGGCAAGTTCAAAAGAGATGAAATCATGAAAATGGTTCGCACTGTTCTAAATAGCAAAAACTATCAACTGATAAAAAACGGTGCATTATATGGAATTCATAACAATGAAAACCTGAATGATCTTAATATCCAGATTTCACCGGATGACTCAAAAAATGTGTATCTCTATCGCCTTCAATATGAAAGCTCTGAAAATCTTAAATCCTTACTGAATGATGTCTTCCCGGAAATTACAATTACAGAAAATAGAAGTATCAATGTATTAATCATTAAGGCCAGTATAGAAGACTATCAAAAAGTTAAAGATGTAATTAAAACATTTGATAAACGTCCAAAGCAAGTACTGGTCGAATTTACTATTATGGAAGTCACTTTGAATGATGCTCTTCAATATGGTGTCGAGTACTTCTTTAACACGAACAATAATAGAGGCGGCCAAGTATCTTTGCTAACAGAGGGAATAACGTCTTTAGCCTCTGGTCTTTCCGGGAAAGGTCTCAAGGCTTTTACTTTCCACAGAGATGTAAACTCTTTCATCACCATTCTAAATTCTGAAAGTAAAGTAGAGATACTTTCAAAACCTCATGTATTGGTCCAGGACGGACAGACCTCCGTTATTAAAATCGGTAGGTCTGAGCCTATTCGAAAAGGTACTTCTGTATCAGAAAATGGTTTAAGATCTGAAAACATAGAATATCGAGACGTTGGTGTAATACTAAACGTCAAGGTTGATGTTGAAGAAAACAATGTTGTTAAATTATATCTTAGTCAGGAAATTAGTGACATTATTCAAACTGTTCAAAACCCTTTGATTGACTCTCCATCGTTTACAAAAAACTCACTTGAAATGACTACATTGATTAATGACGGACAGAAAATTTATGTAGGTGGCTTAATGGAGAATTCTACAAATAAGAAAACCAGAAAAATACCGCTTCTTGGTGATATCCCTTATCTTGGGAAGATGTTCAGGTCTGAGGATACCAATAAAACTAAAACGGAGTTGATCTTGCTTCTCTCTGTTGAAATTCTCTTTAATGAAAAGGACTTTGAAAACCAGAAACTCAAATTTGTGAGGAAAATATAAAATGGCTATAAGATTAATTCAGGGAAAAATAGGCTCCGGTAAAACTTACTATGCAGTTAATCATGTTTTAAAATCATACTACACCTGGTCTGATGAATTAGACTCCTGGGTTCCTAAAGCAAAAGACATTGATGTGAGAGTATATACAAATATAAAGAACATGAAACTTGGTGAAGACCTGGACAAGTTTATTTCTGATGCCGGTGGACTTTCTACTTTTTTTAATAATAAATATCAAGAGACTTTCTGCATGAACTCTAATGTAATTTATATAATTGATGAAGCACAGTCAGGAAATTATTTTCATCGCAAGTTTTATGATGTTAATGTGTTTCTTTTCTTTCAAATGCATCGTCATTTGGGTTGTGATATCTATTTGATAACCCAAGACGTCCGTTGTCTGGCGAGAGAGTTACAACAGTTGGCTGAGTACGTAATAAAGGCGGTACGTCGTTCTAATTCTATTGGCAAGAGTTTTACTTATAAATTTTATTCTGGTGATGAATGCTTTAAGACAAAAAGAATAAAACAAGATCAAAAGGTCTTTGGAATGTACCGTTCAATGATACTTGGTGAGGGTGAAAAAATTAAAAGTATTCCGTTTAAGCATATACTTATTTTTGTTGGTTTGGTTGTATGTGCAGGATTGATTTTTCGATTTGGTTTTATGAAGATCTTTCACAATATGAATAAACACAATATTCGAACTCCTGTGTCTGTTATTGATGATGTTCAGAAACCTCAACTTGAACCGGAAGAATTAAAGAGGGAGGATAACAACATGTATAGAATCGTTGGTATTATTGACGGTCATTATATTGTGCAGACGTCTAAAGGATTAAAAAAAGTAAAGGTCATTGTACCAAATAAAAAAAGTATACGTGATGAAATTAGAATTGAGAAATTATAGCTTTGGAAGCTATTTTTTATGTCAATGGATCAGATTTAATCCTGTTCTTCCATTGAAACTCCTAATTGCCTTATCCCCAATCACTTCCAAGCAATCTGTTTGATGGAGTAAGGGTCAAGATTGCCTCTTGTTCTATTTTTTGAGGATTAACTTTATCTGCATTGCCAAACTCATCACTTAAAGTTCCTTCTTCGTTAACTGTTAAAATGTATTGAAATGTTTCGCTTCTTGCTTTTTTTTCTAAGTATTCGTAAACAGCAATAAAATGTGCTTTGTCCATATGATCAAAAATTCCGTCATGAATTAAAAAATGTGGAAGATTAATATCCCTTTCAATGGCATGAAATAATACAGAAATATCATAAATCAATGTTTTTGCACTATTTTTCCCTGTAGATAAATCTGCTGGTAAAAAAACTTCCATATTAACCTTACTATCAGCACGTGGCTTTGGTTCAAAGGTAAATCCATAGCTTTTATCTTTATTTTCAGGATATATCGCATTGTGAACTTCAAAAAATATTTTTCTAAAGATAGAAATGTCATTCTTTATTTCTTGAATAAAGTTTGTGATTTCTGAATATAATTTAGCGATTTCAGCTTCTCTTTCTGCTTTTTCGCTATTCAAATCTTGATACAACTTTATTTTCCCTTCTAGGTCATTTAGTTTTTCTCTTTTTTTACTCAAATTTAAATATGCTTCAGATAAATCTTTTATTGCATCTCTTGTTTCTAAAAATTTAAATATTTTAGCTCTTTCTAATTCAAAATCATCAATTTTATTTTTCCTCTTTTTTATCTCTATCTCTATATTTTTAATTTCAGATGATAAAAATTCTTTTCGTGAATCCGCAATATTTTTTCTAAACAGCACTGCATCATCGAGCGTTTTCTTTATATTTCCTGCTAAAAGTTCATTCGCTTCAGTATATAACTTTTTAATTTTCAAAGTTTGTAATGAATCGTCTAATTCATAACTTTCTTTATAAGACTTAACTTTATTCAGATCTAAATGATTCTGATACCATAAATCTTTTATTATAACGGTTAGATTGTTACTTTCTTTTTCAATGTCTTGATATTGTTTTGCCAACTGAAATTTTTCAATATTTGTTTCGTGCTCTTGAACCTCTCCCTTTAATCGATCAATCTTATTTTCAGCTTGAGGTATATCATGTAGATTATAAGTATCTGTAATAATGCTTCTTATTTCTTTTAATGCTTCAATTTTATTTTTTAAATCTGATTTAATATCAAAATTTTTCCAAAAAAGAGAATTATCAATTCCCAAGAAAAATAAATGATACGGTATCAGCTCCATTTCTGGAGAAATTGAAAATTTTATAGGATCTAAAAAGTTTACTTTTGTTTTAGGATTTTCCTGCTTTTTAATAAAAAATGGTAATAATTTTCTTAACCAGGTGTTGTGATATTTACCCTTGTAATCTTCATTTTTGAAAATTAAATCACAAAGATATTCCTTCGCCTCTTTGATTGATTCAAAATAAATAGGGTCATTTGTTTTTCCCACAACTATATTTTTACTCGATTCCATTAGAGACCTCTTGATTACGTAGTTACTATCTTGAATTGTAAATTCCAAAGCAATAGAATAATGTCCAATTTCATTGTTCTTCATTGCGGATTTGATATGCTTTGTTTTTGATGAAAGAAGTGCGTAATCAAGAAAGTTTAATAGTAAAGATTTTCCAACTCCATTTAATGAGTTTCCGGGATCACTATTTTTGTCTTTTTTTGCAAATATAAAATTTACTCCGTTTATAAATTTAACAGTTTCAAAAAGCCCCAATGGTTCAGAGTAAAGTTTATTAAGTATCATTTTTTTGTTTCAATGAAATATTGTGTTTGTCAACTCGTATGATGTCTGATAACCAAAGAAAAGTAATACTGTTGTAATATTGGTTCAGATTGATAGATTTAATTTCTTTTAAATTTTGAAAAAGCTCTTCAATATTCCAAATTCTTCTTTTTTTTAAAATACTCAAAATGTCCCCACCAATTACTAGTAGATTTTTTTCAAGTCGTTCATGTTTTGACGGAATTAACATAAATTTACTATAATCAAAAAATAGCTTCTTTAATTGCTCTAGCTTTTTCACTTTTTCCAAAATCACACATTTCAAAAAAGTATAAAACAATAGCAAGAGCATTCATGTTATAATCAGGGTTTTCTGTCTTTGATTCTTCAATACAATGCACTGCCATTTGTTCAATAATGTTTACATTTTCTATTTTTTCATAATTATTTTCTGAATTTTTTAAAGTTCTAAAATCTTTTTGTAATTTAAAAATTAATGCATCAATTTTAGACTCATCTATTTCTCTTTGAGAATTAACAAACTTTTTTACTAAATCTCTTTTTTGCGTTGTTTTTAATGCCATTTCATTGACTGTTTGCAAACTATCTCCAGAAAAATTTAATGGAATTTTTTTTAAGCCCTCTCCAATCGATAATTCGGTAAAATCTGATTCTGCAATATTTTCTTTGAACAGGAATTCGAAAATTTCTCCAATAATACCAAAGTCTTTTTTCTCTTGCTTATCTGGTGCGTGATAATTAATCGTTATGCTCTTATCAATAGCATCTCTTTTGCCTTGAAGTCCTTTGGAATTATCGTCTATATTCTGATTTTGAGATTTACCAAACATAGTTAGTTTTCAAAATTAATACTTTTATCAACTGCATCTCTTCCGCCTTGAAGTCCTTTGGAATTATTTTTTATATCCTGATTTTGCGCAATTTTTGAAATATTTCTGTTTATACAAAAACCAATTATTGCAATTACAATACTCACAATAACCCCTATTGCAGCGATTAGTCCTTGGTTATTATTTAAAAATTCAATCATAATTTTAAGAAAACCAAGCAAGTGTATTTAGTATAATATTTTTGTGTTTTAAATTGAAATTCATTTTCTTTAGTGAAAGCATGGAGTAAAAGACAATATCAGATTACAGCCCCTCTCTTTTTAATTAAGGTATGATCTGATAGAGACTTTTATTTGATATTTTCAAAATTCCATCAAGAGGTAGTTTCATATTAACCTCCTAACATAGATTAGACTGTCTAATTGCGGTAACATAATTCAAATATTTGACATAAAACTATGGTTAACATATATGCCTTAAGTTATTACGTCAATAGAAATATACCATTGGTGGATTGATTATGCTGCTATTGAATTCATATATTTCCCCTTTACTTCCTTATAAGGAAAATAACAGTTCGAAATATTTAAATAACATTGGGCAGTGTATTTTCTTATCATAAGTTTTGCCCTACTCATTTTGCTAACGTTGAGCTAAGTGGCAACTGTTTCTTCCTGTGAATATTCATTTTTTAGTTCTTCAAATATCTTTTCAATCTCTGCATAGTTTGGTTGTTCGCTCAATTTTATAATATCGTATTCCAAACAGAACTCCAAGTCTTTTTGAGATAGATAATGCTCATGTATCAGTTCTTCATTGATTTGCTCTTGAACATTAATGTACCGTCTATCATCTTCGTTCTGGCTTTCAATTAAGAATCGCTCAAAGCAGTCTTGAATTGCAGACTTGCTATGCTGTTGAATCTCTTCTGAAAATCGCAGTATTTCAGTGATTTTATCGTCAACTGTGTCCTGGGTGTTGTAATAAATATGTCCGTTACTGTGAACCACATCATTTCTTGCGTCGACAATCTTCTTGTATTGGCCAATTTTCTCTTTTCCAAGACCGAAGAACCTGAAGAGAGTAAATATCCTTCTCTCCTGTTCCTGGCTGAAAGTGAAAGGAGAGGTTGCTGACTCAAAACAAGTGTGAAAACCTAAGGTAATCTTTTCGAAATCTTCTTTATGGATTTTCTTGATTTGCCAGACATTGAAATAGACAAAACTCATGAAGAGCATATGGTAAGCGATAAATGAGAACTGATACTTGTCGTTCTGATAGTTGCTCTTGAAAGAATCCCACAGAAACTCAATGTATTCTTCTTCGTTTTGGTTTTTAAAACGAATTGGCAAGTAATTTGATAGTTCAAAAGATTCTTCCATTACTCTCCCCAAACCTTAGCAATCCTGTCCTTTATCTTCTGTTCAAAGATGTCAATAAGCTGCTTGTTGGCATTCACCAATGCCAGTTCTTTTTCGATTTCCTCTACGATTTGGTGTTGGATTTCTAGAGGAGGAAGAGGAACAAGCGTAGTTTTAATAAAATCAGTTGGAACCCTTTGAAGTCCACCCGTCCCTGTCATATTTAACTTTCCTCTTTCTCTGAAATTATCTGTGATTATGTTTAGATAGATCCATGTAGAAAGAATTTTTTCATTTGGTCTAACTACATAATATTCACTTGAACCAAATCCAATTCCATTTACTAAGTCTCTTGCTATTCCGGCTTTACCATTTTCAAAACATGGAGTGACTTTTGCCAATAACACATCATCATTTTTGAAATATGTATATCCTTTAATTACTTCACCTAAAGGCTTCGTTTGATTAGCTATGAAGCCAATTTGATTTTCATTTAAATCGGCCATAGGAACGAATGAAACTTCTAATTCCTCATCTAAATCTTTTAACACTGATTTTTTTGGATTTATCTCACAAGTTTTCCCCAACTCCACCATCTCCCAATCCGGGTTAATGTCAATTTTGGGCTTGTAGTTGTTCACCACGGCTTTGGCGCCATCTATGATTTTTTGATAGCCTTCTATTTCGGCTACTATTTCTTCCTGAATGGATAAGGGCAGGAGCGGGATTTTTATTTGTTTAATTCTTGATAAAGCTAACTTTGGAACTCCTACAGCATGTGTTAGTGAAATTATCTGATTTTTTGAATTGTCAGTCCTAAGAATCAAGGATAAAAACCTATTATTAACCTTGCTCTTATTTTTAATTATAAGTTTAGCTGCATTTTCTGTAAGGTTAGCGTTATCAAGTTCTTCGGGAATTACTCCTACCAATCCAATTGTTCCGGCTATTGATATATAAACATCTTCCTTGTCAATGGTGTAATTTGAAATTTGAGATTGAACTTCTTGGGTCAAATACTTAATGTCACTTTTATTCAATTTCACATCATCAAAATCAGCAACTCTTATATAAGGATAGTCTGTTTTTACATCAGAGTATGTTGCTCCCTTAGGCAATCGTTTTCCACCTTTGACATCTACAATTTCTCCCAGGTTGATAATAGGAAATACTGTATTTTCTACATGGTGTATTCTATACCTCTCCCCACTCAGATTATAATCACCATTCTTAGTGATTTCGGTCTTGACGACAGCATGAGCAATCAATGAGTCCTTGGAATCTCCTGTTCGCACAAATTCACGTGTCAGCTCAATGGCTTCATCCAATTGGCTGCCTTTTACCACTGTGCGTTGTGCCCCAAGGTTGTAGCCGTCGTTGTCAATTTTTACAAAGAGGATTTCGTTGCGCAGCTTGGCGACTTCTTTGCCCATCAGCAAAATGGAAGTCTTTACGCCACTGTATGGATTGAATACACCAGCGGGTAAACTTACTACGGCATAGAGGTAATTCTCTACCAGCATTTTTCGCAGGTCTCTGTAAGCCGTACCACTCTGGAAAATCACGCCTTCAGGTACAATGATGCCCGCCTTGCCTTTTGGATTCAGGTGTTCGGCTATATAATCCACAAACAACACTTCACTGCGGTTACTACTGATGGTAAATTTCTTGTGCGGACGTATACCACCCTTCGGACTCATAAAAGGCGGATTGGCGAGAATCACATCATAGCTGTCGTTCCAGCGTTCCTCACTGCTCAAGGTGTCATATTCGTGTATGTGCGGGTCAGAAAAACCATGTAGATATAGATTCACCAAACTCAATCGCACCATGTCTGGTGAAATGTCGTATCCCTCAAAGTTTTGAATCAGTTTTTTGCGCTGGTCAGGCGTTAAGCCTTTTTTGTTTTTTCTTTTATGTGCTTGAAGGCAGAAATCAAGAACCCTGCTGTTCCACAGGCAGGGTCAAGAATGGTATCGGTCTTGCTTGGGTCAACAATCGCCACCATAAAATCAATGATATGCCTTGGAGTTCGAAATTGTCCTGCATCTCCTTGCGAACCCATTACCGAAAGCAGGTATTCAAAGGCATCTCCCAGTTTTTCGCTGTGGGTGTATTCAAACTTGCCAATGGTTTTCAGAAACAGTTTCAGCGTTTCCGGGTCACGATATGGCAGGTATGCGTTATTGAAGATATCCCGAAACAGTTGCGGAATGTTCGGATTTTTTACCATGCTTTCAATGGCTTTCGCATACAAGCTGAGCATTTCGGTAGCGGTTACCTTGGTATCAAACAGGCTGTCCCAACTGTACTTTTCAAAATCACCTGAAAAGAATTTGGTCGTTCCGCCTAGTTCAACGGCTTCTTTGTCCATGTCGTCCATGAACTTATAAATCAAGCCAATGGTAATCTGCTCTATCTGTGCTTTTGGGTCGGGCAGTTTGCCTACCAATATGTCACGGCAATCGTCTATTCTTTTCTTTGTTGCGGTATCTAACATAAATTCCCTTACTAAGCAGCGAACCGCTCTAAATTGACGTAATCATTAATATAAACCGGAATTACTTCACGGTATTTGGTGGCCACTTCCTTAAACTGTGAAATGGTCAAAGTTGGGTTGGTTTGCAAAGCGTGAAAGTCCTTTGCTTCAATGATTTTGCGTATGCCCTGGTCAACGACATACGCCTTGAAGAAGTATTTTAAGGCTCTCAGGTTCACATCTTCTTCAGGCGGATAGATGGAGATGAATTTGTCAAATTCCGCTTCCAGTAATTCGTCTTTCGATTTGAACTTGGGGATTATTCCAAAAATCTTTTCTACCACTTCACGGATGGAAACCTTACGGTCAATCTTGGCTGCTTTTCGCAATTTTTCCAGGTTGAAATATTCTTCGGGTTTATCAAAAATCTCCTGTTGAATATGGCTTATCACATGTTCCCAGTTACCCAGTTCTACATTTTTTTTGATGATGTCATCCATAATTATGCGATCTTCAAACTTATTGAACAGCATGCGATCTACCTTCATGCCTTCATAGCCTATATGTTGTTCTTTTAAAGTCGCTATAGGGTCAGGACGATAACTGGTGTATTGGTCAATGTCGACACCACCACCGCCTTCACCGTCACCTTTTTTAGGCTTTGGCAGTTTCAGTTTCTCGTCATAGTCGAACTTCTCTTCAAAATATTCACAGTTGGCAAAGAAGTCGAAGAGTTTAAAAACCTCTTTATCATGCTTAATGATTTCTTCTTCTCCCAATTCGTTTTTATGCTTAAAGTCGAATGTGTTATTTCGGGTACCTCTGCCTTTTATCTGTACAAAATCAGCAGGACTGAAAATCGGTCGCATCATGCAAATGTTGAGCAAGTCCGGGCAGTCATAGCCTGTGGTCATCATGCCGACCGTAACACAAACTCTTGTTTTACTGGATTTGTAACCTTCCAGCCAGGTGGTTTTCCCATTGAAGTTGTTATGGGTAAAGTTGATGGTCATTTGTTGAGCATCACCAACCTGTGAAGTAACCTGTACCGCAAAATCAGAATTGTATTTGCCCGGGTAAAGTTTTTCTGCGAAATCGTTTAGAACCTCTGTCAGCTTTCGAGCATGGTTCTGGCTTACAGCAAAGACGATGGTTTTCCCAATTTCATTGGTAATCGGATCACCCAAAGCGTTTTCTAAAAAGGTTTGACAGAAAACGATGTTGGTTTTGTCCGAGAAAAACTTTTTCTCGAAATCACGGGAAACAAAGGTTTCTGTTTCTTCCCCTTCTTCGGTGGTTACGGCTACTGCATAGCCTTCGTCAGAAAGCAGTTGGGTTGTAATTTCTGTTCGGGCATCCAGAACTCTCGGGTTAACCAGGAAGCCATCTTTTACACCGTCCAATAAGGAATAGCGATAGGTTGGATCGCCACCTTCACAGCCGAAAGTTGCATAGGTATCCCGCAGCATTCTTCGTTCAATTTCTCTCGGATCTTTTTTATTTACCTTGTCTGGATCAACACCTTTTAGATAGTCTCTTGGTGTTGCGGTTAAACCTAATTTATACCCATGAAAAAACTCAAATACGGCTCTTGCATTACCTGAAATGGAACGGTGAGACTCGTCTGAAATAATCAGGTCAAAATCTGTCGGCGTAAACTCGTAACGGTACTTATCATTGAACATCAAAGATTGAATGGTCGTTACGATAATATCCGCTTGCCTCCAATCGCCTTTATGCTCTTTATAGATGAACGTGCTGTAATCAGGTTTCAGGTTATTCGTAAATGCTTTCCAAGCCTGATCTTCAAGTTCTAAACGATCAACTAGAAACAAAACCCGTCTTGAGTTTTGTGTTCTAAGAAATAATCGGATAATTGCAGCAGAAATCAAGGTTTTACCGGTCCCGGTTGCCATTTCAAAAAGAAAGCGGTCTTTGCCTTCGGCTACTGCTTTCTGTAAGTGTCTAATAGCGCTTAATTGATAAGGCCTGAGAAATTTTAATCCGTTTGCCCAAATGAAATCCTTGCTGGCTTCAATGCTGCCGTTCCATTCGGGTCTTTCAGCATAGTCAGGCATTTGAATAGATGTAATATAATCGTTGGCAACAGGTTCATTAGCTAATGCATTTCGGTCAGGATTCCACTCTTTGATGGCTCCAATTTCGCCGGGCGATGGAAATTTATAAATAGGTTTTGGATTGCCTTTTTTTGTGTCCCAGAGGTAATGTACAATACCGTTCGAAAGAATTATGAATTGAGCATCAACAGTTTTAGCATATTCTCTGGCTTGTACTTTGGCAACTAAAGGGTGAAGGCTTTCCTTTTTCGCTTCAAGTACGCAAATCGGTTTGTTGTTGCTATCATGTAGCAAAAAGTCTAATGAACCATTTTTGGTCTTTTCATAGTCATTTCCCCAAGCGTCAATCTCTTCCTGGGTGATCTTCACATGATTTTCGAGCAGAATGTTAGCTACGCCTTCCTCATTGTCAAAGAATCTCCATCCTGCTTCTTCGAGTAGCTGGTTTATTTTAATTCTGGCATGAGCTTCATTTTTCATTCTTCTATTATCTTTTGTCATGCGATGGTTTGATTGGTTTGATAGCTTCTCTTATATCCTAGCCCACAAAGCACATTTGTTTGCTTTGCCACGAATATTGTAGCTCCAAGATTGTCTTGGCAGTCTCTCTACTATGCTTCCTTCGAATGGAGTAATAAGTTTTGCGATTTCACTGTGTGCATATTCCGTAACGCCTGAAGTTGCCAAGTGGGCAGAGACAAAGGTAAGATAATCATCGCTGTAGTCTCTAATCAAAGTATCAATTATAAAATGACTATCAAATGCAACTCCTCTTTCAATTTCCTTTATAATATTTTCTATTATTTCTCTCATTTTTTCCCCTTCTCATTAATCTTCTGGTTAATAGGGATAACCTCTGCGAATGATAGATATATATGAAAAATCTTACTTATACGAAAAAGTAAAACTATACCTTTGAAGCTGTTTAAAATGTGACAAAAGCGATCTGTTGCTGCTTACTGTTCAGGTTTATTATAAAAGAGTGGGATTGTTTTGCAACATAAAACATCTTAGAGTAAGAGGTTAGTAACATGATACTAGAGGGAATAATAATTTAGTCTTTTCGGCGGAAATTTGATTTCCTTTTGACTCTTGAAAGTTTTAGAATGCTAAATGTGTTTTGAGATATTCAATAAAAAAACAATGAATTAAGGATTTAAATTGATCAAAAATTGTTCCGTTACGGAGGGGTCATGAATAATACATTCGTAAATAGAAGCAAATCAGGAAGATTTTTTTGGTGGGCTCACTCAGCACCAATTGATGTATTAACTCGTAAAGATACTAATCCACCAAATATTACAGGTACGCTTCATATGTTAAGAGATAGCACAGCATGTCTATATTTAGCGGATCTCGTTAATGAAAATTATAATTTTGGTGGTGTTTTATACAACCTGCCTCCTGAAATTTATAAAAGACCAAAGTCGAGATTCTCGCAACTTTCTCTTCTGTCACACAATGATCTTATTTTACATACAACTCGTCCTGCATTAAACGATCATAAAAAAAAGAAAAAGAGATGGCTCTTCAAAAGCGGTTCGGAATTAGAGAATATAATATTTCTAAACTTGAATAGTTTTTTTCAATCTTGTGACAGGAAGCATATTATTTTATCTGATAAAATTGCGGATAAATTGCAATCAAAGGACGATAGTTCTTATCGAGCAATAATATTTGATATCTACATTGATGCTTATATGGCATACAAAGCAAATGTAGATAAATTAGTCTACCTGAAGAATTCCAAAAATAGAGTTTCCAATGCTAATACAACAGTTGGTTATATTGTATACATTCCAAAGCTTATTGATGAAGATGCCGAAGAGACTGATACTCCAGGTCTTTTATCAGTATTCAGTCTCAATGGCACCATGACTCTGGTTTGGTTATATTTAGTTTGGGCTAAATTCTCAAATTTGATAAATCAGATGATATCTTCAAAAAAACCAAGAATAATTTTAGCAGAGTTTAAACCGGAAATATCAAATGATATTATTCCCAATGATTTATCTTTTGTTGATTCTACAAAATGTGAAATAAAAATTGATGTATCAATTTAGTTTAAAAAAAGTGGATTAAAATGAAAAATGAATCAAATGATAAATGTGGGGCAAATAGAGAAAGATATGTGGATATCAAAAAAGTGTCCAGGTACACATCTTTACCAGTAAAGACTATATACGATTGGTCGAATCAGGGGAAATTCCCTTGTATAAAATATGGGAGACGTATTCTATTTGACATTCAAGACGTAGATAAGGCAATGGCGAACTTGAAACAACCGTATCTTCAGTGTGAAAAGACTGTTAATAAAATCATTGGAGACCTTCATGGCAATGGTATATAATACTGCCGATAGCGACATACAGATACAATCAGGCTTCGGGAAAGGATAGACAAATGTTTAAACGAAGCGATATCTGGTGGACGTGTATTAGTCATAACGGCAGGAAGGTTCAAAAGAGTCTTGAAACCTCTGACAAAAAGCTTGCACAAGCTATAGAGGCTAAGATCAGGACTGAGATTGTTGAGGGAAAGTATTATGAGAGATTGACAGGACAATGCAAAACCTTCAAGGATATGATGGATAGGTTTATGAAGGAGTATGCTCCCACAGTTTCTTTGAATACTCAAGAAGGATACAAATATTATTTAAAAAATCTTAGCAGGTTTTTTGACAATCCTGGGTTGATGACTATAACGCCTAAGATTGTGGCAAAATATAAATTGTATCGCAGAGATAACGGAGCAAGCCCTTCAACCGTAAATCGTGAGCTTTATATGTTGTCAAAGGCTTTCAATCTTGCAGTCAAGGAGTGGGAGTGGCTTAAGGACAATCCTGTTTCCAGGGTACAGAAGGAGCGGGAAAACAACGAAGTTGACAGGTGGCTGACAGAGGTTGAAGAGAGGAGGCTTCTTGACAATAGTCCTGACTGGTTACGTAAGATAATAGTTTTTGCATTGAACACGGGTTTACGACAGGATGAATTGCTGTCCCTTGAGTGGAGCCGTGTAAATCTGCTCCGTAAAACTATTCTGATACAAAAGACTAAGAATAATAAGCCCAACACTCTTCCTCTGAATAGCATAGCACTGAATGTCCTTATGCAAAAGCATGAAGGTAAGGTGAGAAGCCTTAAGAATGATCTTGTGTTTATCAGTAAGTCAGGTACAAAGATTGGTAAGCGTAACCTGATAAGGGCATTTGCCCAGGCATTAGAAAAGGCGGAGATTAAGGAGTTTACCTTTCATTGTCTTCGTCACACATTTGCCACAAGATTAGCCCAGAATGGTGTAGATATTTACAAAATAGCAAAGCTCTTAAATCATAAAGACCTGAAGAATACGCAACGCTATTCGCACCATTGCCCGGAAAGTTTAATGATTGGTGTTCAGATTTTGGAAAAGTTTGACTACAATCTTACTACAATGGCTCAAAAAGGTGGTTGAAAATGTTTCTTGTTTTGTCGTAAGTCCTTGTTTGATAATATGGGCGATACTGGACTCGAACCAGTGACCCCTTGCTTGTCGAACAAGGGGTCACTGGCTGTTCTTAACTATTTTACAAGTACCTCAATTAACGTTCTTTAAACATACTTTTTTTGATAGAGAACTTTTTCATTTTGTTTAAGATAGTGCGTCGGTTCAATCCTGTTGCCTCAGCTATATCGCTTATTTTGCCTTTGTATTTTTTAAATACCTCAATGAAGTACTCTTTCTCAATTTTGTCTAAATGTTCCTGCATATCATCGTAAGAAGTGACTGCCGATCCGGTGTCTATCGGTGATGGTAAAAGTTGTGGTTTTTCAGAATGGTCTGTTGATAGATCTATTTTTTCAATAGTGTTATACTCTTCCAGCAGGACAGCTTTCTCAATTACTCCTTCTAACTCTCTTATATTTCCAGGCCATGAATATGACATCAGTTTTCTCAAAACAGTGGACGAGATGCCGGATATGTTTTTTTTGAAACGGTTGTTGAATTTTTCAATAAAATGGTCGACTAAAAACGGAATATCATCAGCGCGTTCTTTCAGAGACGGAAGTCTTATAGCGATTATGTTGAGCCGGTAAAAGAGGTCCTTCCTGAACTCTCCCTTCTCTATCAACTCCAGGAGATCCTGGTTTGTTGCGGCAATAATACGAATATCCACTTTTAAACTCTTCTCACCTCCCACCCTTTCTATCTCTCTCTCCTGTAATACTCGTAAAAGCTTAACCTGAGTGAGGGTTGACAATTCTCCAATTTCATCCAAAAATATGGTGCCTTTATCCGCAAGCTCAAACTTCCCTTTTTTATCCCGAATCGCCCCGGTAAAAGAGCCTTTAACGTGTCCAAAAAGTTCGCTTTCCAGAAGGGTTTCGGGCAACGCCGCACAGTTAACAGCTACCATGTTGTGGTCTTTCCTGAGACTGTTATAATGAATAGCTTTTGCGACCAATTCCTTACCTGTTCCGGTCTCTCCCGTGATAAGAATGGTAGAATCGGTCTGAGATACCCTGTCAATCAGGTTGTAAATATTCTGCATCAGGTAACTTTTGCCGATTAAATTATGAAAATGGTATCTCTCGCCTAATGTAGTCTGCAGCTTCCTGATTTCGTTATTTTTGATGTCCAGCTCTTCAGTCAGGTCTTTCAGGAGTTTCCTTGTTTCCTGGTACTGGATCTCTTTGGTTACCCGTTTCGTGACATCCTTGCTGATTGAAAGAACACCCTGTATTGAACCGTCTTTATCAAAGATGGGGGCGCAGCTCTGGTCAAAAAAGTGGGTGGCATTGTCAGGAGAGGTGAGCTGCAACTCTCTAATATTCAGCCCCTTCCCGGATTTAAAAACCTTATTCAAGTTATTTGCCAGGTTTTGTTCGATAGATTTGAGCCGAAGCGCCAAGTAACTTGTGCCTTTTACCTCTTCAAAACTAACACCACATGACTGTTCGGCGGTCTTGTTCATGAGTATGATGTTAAGGTCTCTGTCTAAAAGAATGACATCAGAATCAAGATTATCAATTATTGATTTGTCAATACTACCGTCACTATCGAGAAACTGTGGATGGACTTCAGCCCCGTTCCCTTTGTCAGAGATAAGTAATTTTTGCATTGAATACTTTTTCTTTGCCATAGCCGCCTGGTATTAACGGGAACGATACTTCCCATATATGAATTGTTCGCTATACTTACTAAGCCTTTAAAATATAGGTACCAACATCAAGTAATCATTATTTCTTCCCACTTTTTCTACAGTTTAGTCTATTTAAGAATGGAAATCCAACACAAAAGGGAAATTATATGCCCATTTGGCTAATAAAATACTATTATTGTGTTGCAAGAAAGCATAAGAATAGTAATAATAATGACTTGCACAATATGGCACATTCTTTGCGGTACTAAACAAGTGAAGAGAGAAAAACTCTCAAATATACAGCAAAGCTTAGCTGTAAGAATTAATAAGATTATGTTATTTATTATATTTTGAAGGAGGGACATAAAATGAAAAGGGAATTAATAAGATTGAACAGGTTGCCTTTATTTGCCGCATTCCGTGATGATATGAGTACGATGTTAGACGATTTTTTGGACACAAAATCTCCTGGTAGGGGATGGAACCCTGATATTGATATTGTAGAAACGGATAACAATATTATAGTAAAAGCAGAATTACCCGGAGTTGACCCGAAAGAGATTGACATTTCAATCTTAAATGACACGCTGACAATAAAGGGAGAAAAAAAGGAAGAGAAAGAGGATAGTAGTAAGTCTTATCACCGTGTAGAAAGATCGTATGGCCGCTTTACCCGTACAATTAATCTGCCCAAACATGTTAAAAGAGATGAGATAGAGGCAAAGGAGCATAAGGGTGTACTGGAAATTACACTGCCAAAGATGGAGAATGCGGAGACAAAGAAGATCACCGTTAAGTAAGAGTGACTAAACCTGGCTAATGTTGAGATGCGGGAAACCCGGCGTCTCAACATGGCCGAACGGAATAATAGTTTATAAGAAAATATACCTTAACTTTGAGAGGAGGTCTGACATGTTACTATCAGGAGCACTTGAAACTTTATTAGGATTACAGGACGCCGTGGACCGTGCGTTTGACACCGGTTTCTTTGATAGCACAACAACCAGTCGAGGCGTGCATCCACCGGTTAATATTTTTGAAAAGAGTGGTGATTTGGTCCTTGTCGCAGAATTACCCGGAGTAAAAAAGGAGGACCTGAACATAGAAGTAAAAGGAAATACCATTCGACTCGCTGGAGAACGCATCATAGAGTACAACGAAAACGTCAGTTATCACCGTGTTGAACGTAACTCCTCTAAATTTGACAGGACGTTGAGACTGCCATTTAACGTTGAATCCGATAAGGTAAAAGCGGAATATAAAGACGGCCTTCTGGTAATCTCCCTGTCACGCGCAGAGTCGGATAAATCCAAACAAATAACTATCCAATAATTAATTGAAAGGAGGATATCATGAGTAAGGAAACGAAAGAAATTACGAAAGCTGAAAACAGGAAGCCGGAAAAAACCGAATTTACCGGAGAGAGGACTATTCCTGGAAAATATTATATTCCTAAAACCGATATTGCGGAAACTGAAAAAAGCCTGGTTGTAATTATGGATGTTCCTGGCGTTCGAAAGGAGAACGTAAATATCACCCTGGAAAATAATAACCTGGAGGTTGATGCCAAGATAGACCATTCACCTTATGAAAATCTCAATCCGGTATATACCGAGTACAATGTAGGTCATTATACCCGACGATTTACCGTATCAAATATTATTGATACAGCAAAAATTGATGCAGGCCTAACTGATGGGGTCTTGACCTTGACATTACCAAAGGCTGAGGAATCGTTGCCAAGGAAGATTGAGGTTAGCTGAATAGAGATTGGAACAAGTGTTTTGAGAAAAAAACAATGAATTGGTTGCTAAATCCAGCAATCAGTTATTACCTGAATCGAAAAAAACAGATTAGGAAACATAGGTATTCTTTGCGGAGTCATTGAGTACTCAATATGTAAAAAAAGGGCAATCATTGAGATTGCCCTTTTTTTATCAATGATTACCACGTGTTTCTGTTTCTTTAAAAACCTGACATTTCTAAATGGCTTGACAAGATATCTAATTTGAGTTGACACTTTTTCTTAAATCTGGTTTAATTAAATTTTTCAATTTTTCAGACATAAACCATAATAATGAGTATATTTACAAAGATTTTTGGTACTGCAAGCGATCGGGTTTTAAAAACCCTGAAGCCGATAGTAGAACATATAAATTCACTTGAAAGCGGCCTACAGGCGTTAACTGATGCAGAACTCAGGCAAAAGACTGACACATTCAGGGAAAGGCTTGCTGCCGGAGAGACGCTCGATGATATTTTGCCGGAGGCTTTTGCCGTTGCCAGAGAGGCCAGCAGAAGGGTGTTATTAGTACCCAATGCAGACAGCCCGGACAAGACCATGAGGCATTTTGATGTTCAGCTGATTGGAGGGATTGTATTACACAGGGGAAACATTGCGGAGATGACAACAGGTGAAGGTAAAACACTTGTAGCAACATTGCCGGCATATCTTAATGCTATTGCGGGTAAAGGCGTTCACGTTGTTACCGTAAACGATTATCTTGCCAATAGAGATATGAACTGGATGTTGCCCATGTATGAATTTCTGGGCCTTTCTGCAGGCGCGATACAGAGTAATCAGAGCTATGACGATAAGAAAGCCGCTTATAAAGCGGATATCACTTATGGTACCAATAATGAGTTTGGTTTTGATTACCTGAGAGACAATATGAGAGTGCACCTTGAAGAACAGGTACAGGGAGCATTAAACTATGCCATTGTTGATGAAGTTGACAGTATCCTGATCGACGAGGCCAGGACACCTCTCATAATTTCAGGTCCATCTGACGAATCAACGGAAAAATACTTTACTGCTGACAAGATCGCCAGAAAGTTGAAACCGGGTAAACATTACGAAGTAAAAGAGAAGGAAAAAGGTGTTAATTTAACTGATGAAGGAATTGGTATTGTAGAAAAAGAGCTTGGCGTTGACAGTATATATTCTGACATTCACATGGACTGGCCCCACTATATCGAACAGAGCTTACGTGCCCACTCACTGTTTATAAAAGACACAGACTACGTTGTTCAGGGAAAAGATGTTATCATCGTAGACGAATTTACGGGAAGATTGATGGAAGGCAGGATGTGGAGTGACGGACTTCACCAGGCCATACAGGCAAAAGAACAGCTAAAGATAAAAGAAGAGAGTCAGACACTTGCCACAATTACGCTTCAGAATTTTTACCGTCTCTATACTAAACTTTCAGGGATGACTGGTACGGCCTATACAGAAGCGGCTGAATTTGCCAGTATATACGGATTGGGAGTAGATGTTATACCGACAAACAAACCTTTACAACGCCAACACTATCCGGACAGAATCTATGGAACGGGAAAAGAAAAAGAAAATGCTATAATTGAAGAGATAGCTGAAGTGCATGAAAAGGGCCAACCAATCCTGGTCGGGACTATTTCAATAGAAAAGTCTGAAATGTTCAGCAATGCGCTAAGACGGCGTGGTATAGAACATGAAGTCCTCAATGCAAAAAACCATGAACGAGAGGCCGCAATAATTGCAAAGGCCGGACACAAGGGAAATGTCACAATTGCGACAAATATGGCCGGAAGAGGTACGGACATTGTACTGGGCAATGGAGTTAAAGAGTTAGGGGGTCTTCATGTAATAGGAACGGAAAGACATGAGGCGCGGCGTATTGATAACCAGTTACGAGGTCGTACAGGACGTCAGGGAGATCCGGGTTCATCACGGTTTTATGTTTCACTCGAAGATGACTTAATGCGTATCTTCGCACCGGAGAGGGTTGGCAACATATTAAAGAAATTTGGCATGACAGATGGCATGGCGATAGAGCACTCCATGGTATCCAAATCAATCGAAAGGGCGCAAAAAAAGGTTGAACAACATAATTTCGAAATACGTAAAAATCTTCTTGAGTATGATGAGGTGATGGACGAACAGAGAAAAACCATTTATACATGGAGGCAGAGGGTCCTTGCTCAGGAAGACCTCAGGGAAGACCTGCTTAAAATGATTGAAGAGAGCATTGTAGAGACAGTAGACCATTATATCGATCCGAAATCACACAGTGACGAATGGGATTTAGATGGTCTGCATAAATGGTATAAACAGAAATTCGGTATAAAATTTGACTTAAAGGCGCAAAATGTAGAAACAAAGGAAAATGTTGAAGACCTGTTACTTGATACTGCAAGTGATGCTTATGACGCGAAAGAGAAGGAGATTGGAGCAGAGGAACTGAGAAAAATTGAGCAAATTCTTTTGCTTGAAAAAGTTGACACCAAATGGAAAGATCATCTCTATGCAATGGATCACCTGAAATCAGGTATTGGGCTGAGAGGCTACGCCCAGGTTGACCCAAAGATAGAATACAAGCGTGAAGCGCTGATAATGTTTGAAAGCATGATGGCATCTATCAGGGAAGAAGTTACAGATCTGATTTTTAAATTACGAGTCAGGCCCGAAATAATAGATAGTAAAGATGTGTGGAACCCTGACAACTTTGTCTATCAGGACTCTCTCAATACCATGCCTGAGATGCCAGCTCCAAGAAGGGAAAGAGATGAGGCAATGATAACCAATAGTGGTCAGACCAAACAGAGACCGGAACCCATTCGTGCCACTGCTAAAGTCGGCAGGAACCAGCCTTGTCCTTGTGGAAGCGGGAAAAAGTATAAAGCATGCTGTGGCCAAAACTAACCACATGAGAAATTTCCATTTTAACAACTATAAAACAGGATGCCATTAATTTTTGATTCATTTTATTTAACCGCATCTTTATTTGGCTCGCCGTATTTATTATTCAAAATGGTAACAAGTAAACGCTATCGTACCGGATTGAATCAAAGATTTGGAATAACAACAGACAGGACAGGCAATAAACCGGGTATCTGGGTACATGGCGCGTCTGTAGGTGAAGTCATTACAGCGAAAAGCATTGTAAAGAGGATTGATGAAGAGTTCCCTGAATGCGAGATTTTTATATCCGCGACAACAAATACCGGTTTCTCGGTAGCAGAAAAAACCTTTTCTGATAAAAACGTTTTCTTTTTACCTGCCGACCTGAGCTGGATAACAAAAAAAGTGATTTTGAAGAAAAAACCGAATTTTATTCTTCTCGTCGAACTTGAAATATGGCCGAATTTTTTAATATCGGCTTATAAGAAAAAAATACCCGTTATCATAGTTAACGGACGAATATCCGATAGATCTCTTAAGGCATACCGAGCTCTCAGTTACATTTCGAAGGATTTTCGTAAAAGCCTGACTAATGAAATGAATACTTTTTGTGCAAGGACTGAGCTTGACGCACAGCGTTTTCGTGATTTAGGTATAGCCGATAAACAAATTTTTGTTACCGGCACAATGAAATATGACAATATACCAACCCGTATTGATGAAGGCGTCAGTAAGGAGCTGAAAGGACTATTTCATATAAACGATGATGATTTAGTGCTTGTAGGTGGAAGTACGCATGATGGTGAAGAAGAGGTCTTAGTCAGAATCTATGCAAAGTTGAATGAAACCTATCCGAATTTAAAATTAATTCTGGTACCAAGACATATTGAAAGAGCCAGAGACGTTGCCAGGCTGATAGAAAAAATGGGGTTTGTGTCTGTACGAAAAACAGAGGCAGAACGCTCTCATTACGAATGGCAGAAGACAAAGAAAACAATCATATTAATTGATACTGTCGGTGATTTAGGAAAGATTTATTCTCTGTCAAATTACGTTTTTGTTGGGAAGAGCCTTATTCCATCCGGAGGTCAAAATATGATGGAACCGGCTGGGCTGGGAAAACCGGTTGTCTTTGGTCCGCATACTTTTAACTTTAAAGAAGAAACCGAACTTCTTCTCAAAAACGATGCGGCCAAAGTCGCCAAAACAGAAGTCGAACTTTTTGAAACAATTGAAACTTTTATCAGGGATCCTGAAACTGCAAAGGAGATGGGGCTAAAAGCACAAAAGATAATTAATGAAAAAAGAGGTGCGACAAATAGAAATATAGAAATAATAAGAAATATTATAATGAATTAATCATTTATTTTATTCTTGTAAAACAAAAAAGTAATGAAAGTTTAAGACAGTGTGTAAGTAAACTGTCCTCTTCTATTTTATATAGATTGAATTTGAACAAGAACTTTGGAAAGGAAAAGAGAATCAAATGAAAAAAGGAAACCATTTATTTACTTCTGAATCTGTATCCATGGGGCATCCTGATAAGATTGCCGACCAGGTGTCCGACGCCGTATTGGACGCAATCTTAGCACAGGACCCGATGTCACGAGTTGCATGCGAAACACTGGTAACAACCGGAATGGCATTGGTTGCCGGTGAAATATCTACTAAAGCGGTTATAGATATACCAGGTATAGTCAGGCAGACTATTAAGGATATTGGCTACAGTGATTCATCTATGGGATTTGACTATGAAACCTGCGCCGTTATGACAACTCTTGACAAACAGTCTCCGGATATTGCACAAGGTGTCTCAGAAGGTGAAGGTCTGCACAGTGAACATGGGGCGGGTGACCAGGGTATGATGTTCGGCTTTGCCTGTAACGAAACGGAAGAGCTAATGCCTCTGCCAATCTGCATGGCTCATCATTTAGTCAAAAAACTTGCTGACCAAAGGCAGACCGGGGTCCTGGGTTATCTTCGTCCAGATGGTAAATCACAGGTAACTGTTGAATATGAAGGAAGCAAACCGATCAGGGTGGATGCGGTGGTTATCTCCTCCCAGCACGCACCTGACGTTTCACATGTTCAGCTTAAAGAGGATATAATAGAGAAAGTTGTAAAAGAGGTTATTCCCGCAAAATTCCTGGATGACAAAACCAAATATTATATAAATCCGACCGGACGATTTGTAGTTGGCGGACCACAGGGAGACTGTGGTTTAACCGGAAGAAAGATCATTGTTGATACTTATGGCGGCAGAGCGAGGCATGGTGGGGGAGCATTTTCCGGGAAAGACCCGTCAAAAGTTGACCGAAGCGCCGCCTATGCCGCACGATACGTAGCCAAGAATATCGTGGCCGCGGGGTTAGCGGATGCATGCGAAGTCCAACTGTCTTACGCTATTGGTGTGGCAAAGCCAATGTCAGTACTGGTTTCAACAGAAAATACGGCTAAAATTCCAGAGTCAAAGATAGAAGAACTGGTTGACAAACATTTCGATCTTACACCAAAAGGCATCATCGATGGTCTGCAGTTGAGAAGGCCTATATACAAGGCTACGGCCAGTCATGGTCATTTTGGAAGAACTGAAGATTCCTTCTCATGGGAAAAGACAGATAAGGCGGAGATACTGAAAAAAGAGGCAGGGTTATAATCAGAAATTAATTTGATTGTTTCACCGTACAGTAACTAATGAAAAAGGAGTGACGCAGACATCTTACTTCTGTGTCACTCCCTCATAAGAAAATTCTTATCTAATTTAATTGCTGTAATAACATTTTTGTACAGAAAGGCTTCTTTACAATGAAAGACATAAGAGAATATAAAGAATATTTAAAATATTTCGTAACAGTTTTTGGAATATTAATGTTGGGAGTCTGTTTTTCTCCTCTGTATTCTTTTGGTGGACTTGGAGTTTGTGTAGAAGGGGATTGTGAAAACGGACATGGTACTTATACTCTCTTTGGCATAGAAGAATATGTGGGAAATTTTAAAGCAGGGGTATATGACGGAGAAGGCACTTTAACATATTTTGACGGAACAAAATATATTGGAACATTTGATAATGGTAAATACAATGGTCAAGGCTCTTTGACTCTGCATGATGGTTCAAGTTATGTTGGAGATTTCAAGGGTGGCGCGTTTAGCGGCCAGGGTACTTTTACCTGTTTTGATGGCGCAAAATATGTAGGGAATTTTGAGAATGGTAAGTATAACGGTCAAGGCACATTAACCTTATCTGATAATTCAATTTATGTCGGAGAGTTTGCGGATGACAAATATGAAGGCCAGGGTACTATGACTAAGACAAATGGTGAGAAATATGTGGGAATGTTCAATAATGGTGAGTTCAACGGCAAGGGCGCTTTAACCATGCCTAACGGAGAAAAATACGTAGGCGATTTTAAAGACGGCTTATTACACGGTATGGGAACTTTAACCTCCTCCAATGGTTCAGATTATGATGTACAGTTCGAATATAATAATTTGATATCCGTGTCTCCCAGTCGATAATCCTGTAACTTAACTCATGATAATAGTATACAAAGTTACCAGGTTGTCAGTATTATGTGGTTAGTCTTACTTTACCTTGTACTTTCTTAACAGGAATACATATTTATGACGATATTCGTAAAAATTATAGAACAACTGGTATCATTCAGGGCTAAAGTCGTTTTTATAATAATGGCGATGGTATTATCTTTTTCCATATCCGCTTATGCCCAGGAAGTCCTGTGGGAGAAATTGAACAATAAGGCAGATACACTTATTAACCAGAAACGATACCCGGATGCATTAAGTGTGTCAGAAGAAGCATTAAAAGTTGCGGAAGATACATTTGGTCCTGATAACCCAAAAGTCGCGATATCTTTGAACAAGATTGCCGAACTTTACGTCATCAAAGGTTCTTATGCTGAAATTGAACCCCTTTATAAACGAGCATTAGAGATAAATGAAAAATCCCTCGGGCCAGATCACCCTGATGTTGCGATATCTTTGAACAATCTGGCGGAGCTTTACTATAATCAGGGTAGATATATAGAAGCAGAACCTCTTTATGAGCATGCCTTGAAAATATTAAAAAAGACCCTTGGTCCAGACCATCCGGAAGTTGTAATTACTTTAGAAAGCATGAGGGCTCTTTATAAAAAAATGAGTAAGGATAAAAAAAAGAAGAAATGTTTTGAAAATGTGTAGCACCGGTTTCCCCGCCTGAATGACAAGTCGGGCAGGCCTGACGGGCTTCGTTATGGATGCTCCGTTTGAAAACAGGCGTGATAATACATTTGTTCTTGACGCTCCAATTTGATAATTTGACTGGATAAGCCTTTAAGAAAAAAGCACAGGAACACTGGTTTCCTGTGCTTTTTTCATAGAGTATCTTAATAAAAGGACCATTAGTATCGATAAGTTTCAGGCTTAAATGGACCTTCAATTGGAGTACTGATATACTCAGATTGTTCCTGTGTCATGCGTGTAATCACTCCTGAAAAACCTTTCACCATCTCTGCAGCAACCTCTTCATCCAGCTTCTTGGGAAGGACCTTTACATAAACAGGTTCTCTTTCAGACTCAGGTTTGTCTGCCCATGCTTCCTTGTAGAGAAACATCTGCGCAAGTACCTGATTAGTGAATGATCCATCCATAATGCGTGACGGATGGCCGGTCGCGTTACCAAGGTTTACAAGACGTCCTTCAGAGAGAAGAAGAATATAGTCTTCAGCGTCATCAGACCTATAGACTTTATGGACTTGTGGTTTCACCTCTTCCCATCTCCAGTTGTCGCGCATGAATTGAGTGTCTATCTCATGATCAAAGTGGCCGATATTACAAACGATAGCTCCTCGTTTCACTGTAGCCAGCATATTACGGTCGCATACATTTACATTACCGGTTGTTGTTACGATCAGATCAGTTTTTTCCAACAACTGTTTGTCGATACAATCAGGAGAGCCGGTGTTGTTTCCATCAACATAAGGAGAAACAACTTCGAATCCGTCCATGCATGCCTGCATGCCACAGATAGGATCAATCTCAGAGATTTTTACGATCATTCCTTCTTGATTCAGACTCTGGGCAGAGCCCTTACCGACATCACCGTAACCTACAACGAGGGCTTTTTTGCCGGAAAGAAGAGCGTCTGTTCCGCGCTTAATAGCATCATTCAAGCTGTGGCGGCATCCGTACTTATTATCATTTTTGGATTTTGTTACAGAGTCGTTGACGTTGATGGCCGGTACCTTTAACTCTCCTTTTGCCATCATGTCGAAAAGTCTGTGAACACCGGTTGTAGTCTCTTCTGTAATGCCGTGGATCTTGTCAAGCATCTCCGGGTATTTCTCGTGGACCATGGCTGTGAGATCTCCGCCGTCATCAAGTAATACATTGGCATCCCACGGTTTTCCGTCCTTGATAATAGTCTGTTCGATGCACCATGAACCTTCCTCTTCTGTCTGGCCCTTCCAGGCATAAACAGCAACACCTGCAGCAGCCATAGCTGCGGCGGCGTGGTCTTGAGTGGAAAAAATGTTACATGAAGACCAGCGTACTTCCGCTCCAAGGGCAACAAGTGTTTCGATCAAAACAGCAGTCTGTATTGTCATATGGATACAGCCGATAATTTTAGCGCCCTTCAGGGGTTGCTCATTCTCATATTTTTTCCTAAGGCTCATTAAGCCGGGCATTTCACCTTCGGCAAGAGTGGTTTCACGACGTCCCCAATCCGCCAGGTTTATGTCGGCAACCTTATAATCTAACGTAAGGGTGGTCATAGCATATTCCTTTTTGAAAAGTTACAAATAAAAAAAGTGATTAATAAAGAGTGGATGTCAAGCAGACTAGACATACTAAGAATTATTTATTTTTAAGTAAACTTTGCATTATATAGTAAAAGGCTGTAAGTTTTCAACTATTTTTTTCAGGTTTTCTTCACGTTGCCAGATTAAGCTATATTGTTGTTACAAAAGTGTCCACTTTATGTACAATAACTACCCACTATATTCTCTTAACAACAAGAGCGCAAATGTTAAATGCCACACAATTCTTTTATAATACGTTGTAAAAATGACAATTAATATGCTTTTGGTACAAATATTGCTTTTTAATATTGCAAATCATAAACTATTTTCGTGTAACTTATCGGTATAAGTAGATATAATCTGTTACATAAACAAAGCCGCCCTCTCTTTCTAAAGAGAGGTATGTCTTTTAACTCTTTGTACTAATAAGATAAGGTTCGATTTTCTAAATGTAAACTTTTCAAATTACCAGGGAGAAAACTATGGAGAAAGACGAAGCTGTTAAGGAACTTCAAAAAGAGAGCTTACAAGGATTATCCGACAAAGACCTCCTTTTCCTTATCGAAAGCTATGTGACCAAAAGGAATGATTACGATAAAATTGCAAGTTTGATAAACGGGGATGAAGATGTAATAGCTAAAATGATCGACAGTGACAGGGTGTTCAACAAAGTGATGAGCTGTACGGAACGTATCCTGGCTATTTCTCCCTACTTCCTGTTTTCTTTACTTATAAGAAGGGCGTTTAAAGAGAAAAGAGAAGACACAAAATTTATTGAAAAGACAATAGACGCATTAAACAAAACCGAACCTATCATCCCATGGAATGAGAACAGGCTTATGTGCCTGCTTGAAGACAATTACGTTTCAAACTATATTGCAAACATGTTGGCACAATTTATCGAAAGTTCAAAATTATTCAGTATGGGTGATGATGAAAAAAAGTCTCATCAATATATCGTAGATATGATCGCGGATTCTCTAAATTCAGATAACCTTGAAAAGTTTTATATCTACTGTCATATAGGAAATTATACTCTTTTCCTCACAGGGATGATTCCGGAATATATCAAGTACCGATATGAATACAAGCGGAGACCTCTTGATGAACATTATTATGTGGGTTTTGGGAAAACGTATTATGGCCTTGCATCGGAACACACCAACGCAAGAAGAATCAGGTTGACAGGCACACTATCACAATTATCAGAAGGGTTTGAGGCTGTTTCTCAGGTTCTCAGTTTTATGAACAAAGAATATCTTTGTTCTACAAAACCAGGACTTGCATAGCGCGGTATATCCGCCAGCCTATCAGGCGGGAAGCGAACTACCCGCCAAAAGACCTGTCGGACAGGCCGTTCGCCAGCTCAACGACGTTCTGGCGGAGAGAACGGGAAGTGCCTAAAGTAGAAAAGATTCCTGATAAAAGAAGATTTTATGGCTTAACAGTTTAATAAGATTAAAATGAAAACTACACATCCATTAATTAAGGAATTACAAAGAAAGATAGAGAAGACCTACGCACTGGATACGGGTATTACCAATATTGAACAATATATTATTGGTGATAGAGGTTATAAAGAGTTCTATGCAAAGGAGAAAATAAGGACGGTTGTTAATAGTCATTCAGGTGCAAAAGTTTTGATAAGGAACGACGGAGTTACGCTTAAAGTCAGCATTTATTACCCGGACGCGTTAATCAGAGAGTTGGAAAATAATGACCCGAGGCTTGGCATACACGATGAAAATGTCGATTTGTGTGCAAGCTTTATTGAAGAGCTGGACCACTTCCTGTTTATAGCCCGGAATTACAGATTGAATCGCCCTTTCAGCCTTCTGGAACTGGAGTTACAAGCAAATGTAACGAAATACCTGGTACTAAAATACTTTGTAGCACTGCAGAACAGATCATTGAAGCTGAGTAAATTTGACAAAGAGTATATAAGGTATCATCTCTTTTACAAACGTAAATTCGATATTGAAAACAGATCAGAAAGGCAAAGATATGAGGATGCCGGAAAATTCGGTATGCAGTACACAAAATACATAGATCTTCTCCCACAAGAAGATCGTCTGCGTGACCTGAGACAATTCAGCAGGATGACCTGCCCGTCAAAGATTAGACATATCCAATCAACAAGAAATTAGCCATATTTACTTCTCCTTGAAATATGTTGTCAGATGTTCTCTTTTTAAGCTATACTCCCTTTTTCTCAAACCAACCGTAAAGCGTTGGAAGTACAATCAGGGTAAGAAACGTTGATGATATCAAACCTCCAACTACAACAGTTGCCAACGGTTTTTGAATCTCCGAGCCGGTCCCATGGCTGAGCAGTATCGGGATTAACCCTAATGCCGTGGTTAATGCAGTCATGAGTACCGGGCGAAGCCTGTTTTCAGCACCTTTCAGGATTGCTTCATGCAGACCAAGTCCCTCCTGCCTGAGTTGGTTAAGGTACTGTATCATTATTATTCCATTCTCCACTGCTATTCCAAATAGTGCAATAAAGCCTACTGAAGCGGGGACACTGAGATTCTCTCCCGCTATCCACATGGCCGGGAATCCTCCTATTATGGCAAATGGTATGTTCATGATTATTAATGTAGAATTTCTCAGAGAATTAAAACTGCTGAACAGCAGAAGGAAAATAATAAGTATTGTTAAAGGTACTATTATCGCAAGTCTCTTATTGGCACGTTGTTGAAGTTCGAATTGCCCTCCCCAGACAATATAATAGCCAGAAGGTAAATCTACGTTTCTTTCAATCTTTTCCTTTGCCTCAGAAACAAACCCTCCAATGTCTCTACCCAAAAGATTACACTCAACCGCAACCCTTCGCTGGCTATGTTCTCTGCTTATCTGGGCAGGACCTTCCTCTATCGTAATGCTGGCCAGTTGGCCCAGGGGGACACGCTCGCCGGCAGGCGCATTGATAAGAATGTTCTTTACACTGTTAATATTATTCCTGCTTTCATGAGGATACCTGACTATTAAATCGAAGCGTTTTTGCCCTTCTAATACCTGAGTGGCAACTTTTCCGCCTATTGCGGTTTCAATAACATACTGAACGTCATAGATGTTAATTCCATATCGGGAGATTGATTCCCGGTCAATCTCTATTTGCAGTACGGGCAGACCCGCCACCTGTTCCACCTTAGGTTCTACAACACCATCCATCACGGAGATAACCCCCTTAATCTCTTCTGCCTTTTCCTTCAAGATTGACATATCTTCACCAAAGACCTTTATTGCGATGTCCGACCTTACACCTGAAATAAGTTCACTTACTCTTAACTCGATTGGCTGTGAAAATCCGTACGCAATACCGGGGATCAGATTCAATTCTTCATTCATTTTTTCTATTAATTCATCCTTGTTTTTTACGTTCCACTCTCTTCTCGGCTTCAATATTACATAAATATCGCTTATTTCCTGTCCCATCGGGTCAGTTGCAATTTCAGCCCTGCCTGTCTTGGATACAACTGTTTCAACCTCCGGAAACTTCATGATGGTTTTTTCTATTGCCTCACATGTTCCTATTGAATTTGTTAAAGATATACTTGGTAGCCTGATGGCCTGAACAGCTATCGCTCCTTCATCTAATTGAGGCATAAACTCAGAGCCCAATCTGGACATAATTCCAAAACTTATGGCGAGAAGAGCAACTGCTGTAATTACGGTAATTCGATTATGGTGTAGTGCTTTTTTGAGTAATGAGAGATACGGTTTTTTCACCAGACGGAGGATAACGTTTTCATTTTCCTGCGTCTTAACTTTTAACATTAAACTGCATAAAGCTGGTGCAAGTGTCAGGGACAAAATCAGAGAACCCAGCATCGCAAAACTTATGGTGAAGGCAAGCGGCTTAAACATCTTGCCTTCTATGCCCTGGAGTGTAAAAAGGGGAAGAAATACAACAATTATGATCAAAATGGCAAAGACAATAGGTCGAGCAACCTCTTTGGCGGATATCAAGGTAATTTTTACAATACTTTTGTCTCTATTGCTGTCTTCATATAAATGCCGGTAAATATTTTCCACCATTACGATAGAGCTATCCGCCATCATACCAATACCAATGGCCAGACCTCCAAGCGACATCAAATTAGCCGACATTCCCTGTACCTTCATTAAGACAAACGCTATTAAGGCCGCGAGCGGTATGTTAATGGCCACAATAAAAGCGCTTCTCAGATTTCCAAGAAATCCAAACAGGACTATAAACACCAGGCCACCTCCGATTATTAGAGCATTTGTTACAGTCTTTATACATTTATTTATGAGTTCCGATCTGTCGTAAAAAGGTTTTATCGTTACGCCTTTCGGTAATGACCGTTTTATTTCTTCAATCTTTTTTTTTACACGATTTACAACCTCTCTGGAATTTGCTCCTATAAGCGACATGACGATGCCGGTAACAACCTCCCCTTTCCCGTCCTTTGTTACAGCGCCATATCTCACTTCAGGGCCAATCAAGACTTTTGCAACATCTTTGATATGGACCGGTGTTCCATCACGTGCTTTGAGTATAATATTTTCCACATCTTTTGTTGAAGAGATAAGACCTATTCCTCGGACTATGTATTGTTCCGAAGCATGCTCTATATAAGCACCTCCTACATTCGCATTATTTTCTTCCAATGATGTAAAGATATCCTTTAACGATAAATCGTGGGCAACAAGCCTGTCCGGATCAACTATTACTTGATACTGTTTTGTAAAGCCGCCAAAGCTATTTACTTCAGTTACACCTGGAATGGTCAGTAACTGATACCTGACAATCCAGTCTTGAATAGTCCTGAGTTCCAGTAGAGTATGGCCATCTCCTTCAACTGTGTATTGGTATATTTCACCCAGCCCTGAACTGATAGGGCCCATAACAGGAGTACCGATGCCTTTTGGTATCTGCGCTTTTGCCACCTGTAAACGTTCCATTACCAGTCTACGTGCAAAGTAAATATCCACCTGGTCTTTAAATACTACAGTGACTTGAGACAATGCGGTTTTGGACAGTGACCTTATCTTATCGATATCAGGCAAACCCATCATGGAGGCTTCAATGGGAAATGTAATCAATTTTTCCACCTCAACAGCACCCATGCCGGGAGCATCCGTATTAATCTGTACCTGAATGTTCGTAACATCCGGCACCGCGTCGACAGGAAGGTGCATTGTCATATAAACACCTGTTCCAATTAATAGAATAGTAAGTGTTATTACCAGAAACCGGAACTTCACAGAAAAATCAACAATTCTTTCAATCAATGCGCGTGTCCTTCCCCGAGGGTATCCTGCAGTAGTTCTGACTTCAGATAAAATGAGCCTTCGGTAACCACTTTTTCTCCTTCTTTTAACCCGTGTAATACCTCAATGTCCGATCCGAATTCTTTTCCCGTTTTTACGGTATAACTTTCAAACACACCATATCTTTTTTCAACAAAAACAACATTCTTGCCTTCCAGCCTCTGTAATGCGGATAGTGGAACTGTTAATATCTTCTCCGGTTTACCCGTTACAATCTTTGCTGTAGCAAACATACCGGGTTTGAGCATCCTTTTACTATTATCTATTTCAACCCTTACCTTAACGGTCCTCGTCGCTTCTTCCACCACATGGTTTATAAAAGAAATTTTTCCCATAAATTTATCATCAGGGAAGGCAGGAACATATACTTCAACTTTCTGGTCTAATTCTATTGTTGAGAGATCTTTCTCATATATATCCAGGATAATCCAGAGAACATCCAGATTTGCAATGGTAAAAAGTGTTTTTTCCGGTCCTGTCATTTGGCCCAGTGTAATATGTTTCTCAATTACGGTTCCGTTATAAGGAGACAAAAGCGGAAAATGCTCGAAGGAGTGTAATTGAGAAGTAGTCTTGTGGATGTCATCTTCGGAGAGGCCCAGGAGGTGTAGCTTGTTTTCTGCTGCCTCAAATTCCGCCTTTGCCAGGAAGTACTCTCCTTTAGCATTAAACATCTCTTTTTCAGATGATATTTTTTTTTCCCATAACCCTTTTTCCCTCTCGTAATCTGCCATTGTAATATCCATCTTTGTCTTTGCCCTGAGATAAACCGACCTTGCCTCACCAAGTTCAATGCTATCGAAGAGTGCCAGTTTCTGCCCCTCTACAACCTCATCCCCGAAATCCGCAAAGATTTCATCAACTTTCCCTTTTACTCTCGGGCTGATATGAAATAGTTTGTTAGCATTAAACTGAATCTCTGCGGTAGCATTTACACGTTGATAAACAACCTTCTTTTTGACCACCTGTGTCTTAAGTCCTATGAGATTAATGCGCTCTTTATCAATCTCAATGGATTCTTCATGATCACCATGATCACCATGTTTGCCGTGTCCCACATGTTCCTCAGTGTCTGTTAAAGCCGTTCCTGGTTTTTTGCATGAGACCTGAAAAAAAATCAGCAATATAACAATCAAAATTCTCAATAATCGCATGTTCACCTAAATCCTTCCTTAGCTAAAAAAAACCTGGAAATCCAAAGTTTACCACTCTTCGACTCTGCTCAGTATGATATCATTCAAAGCGCCTGCCTGGATGAATACAGACGGGGAGGCAAATAATTTAATCTAAAGCCTTCATCTGTACTCCGGAAGCAGCTTCAAGGTTTATGATAGCTTTATTGTAACTTAATAACGCTTGGAAAAATGTGGTTTGAGTCTCGATGAGATCACTTTGCACGGTAAGGAAACCGACAAAATTTATCTTACCCTCTTTGTATGAAATCTCATTAAGCTTAAGATTTTCATTTACCTGCGGCATAATATCTTCTGTGTAGATAGCAATGCCCTGTTTTGCTGCCATGAAAGTACGATACGCGGTCGCCACATCATTTTGTATCTCCAGCCGTTTGTTACTGATATTAATACTTGCCGTGCTCTTTGCAGTCCGTGCCTTTTTAAGTTCAGGCTGTTTTCTGTCCCAAACCGGTATGGAAATAGACACAAATCCACCTACGATATCATCCGTCCTTTCTTCTCTACTAAAAAAACCTGACAGAGTCGGGTTTGGAACAATCTCTGCTTTGCGCAATGTTATCTCTTTTGATGCCCTCTCTTTCTCAATTTCAGCAACTTTCAGGTCAGGCCTTGTTTTATAAGCAGAGACCAGAATATCATCCATACTGATTTTCAATTCTTCATAAGAGAGTTTACCTTGAATATTCAACACTTCATCCCTGGGTTTGCCCAGAATAAGTTTCAAATCAAGAAGGCTGTTCTGATAGTTGTTATCTGCGATCAGATGTTGTTGTCTTGCTACTCCATATCTTATTTTCATCGAGTTGAGTTCCAGGGCTGATATTGCTCCCGCTTTGTAACGTTCTTCGGATGCGCTATGAATTCTTTCAAATATGTTTTCGGCATATTCGCGAAGTTTAACAATTTCCAGAAAAGTCAAAACCTCATAGAAATTAGCCTTGACCTTCGCAATAACATCTCTTTCCATGTCAGAAATTTCAAACTTTACTCTTTCAATCAATTTATTGGATACGTTTATTCGTTTTCTTCTCTGGCCAAAAACCTGAAATTCCTGAGATAATCTAACCATATAATCAGTAGTCCTTGCTCCATCTGGACCATCTCTCTCCCCAACCTTACTAATTACTTTAGGGTTTGAAGGTAAAAGGAAAGATGCCTTAATACGATCTGCCTCCGCGATTCCCAACCTGTTTCTTGCGGCTACAAGCTGTAAATTATTTGCATACGCTATTTCAATACAATCTTTGAGGCTGACAGTTTGAACCTTTGCCTCTTTCCACCCGGTCGGATCAGATATTTCCGCCATAGAAGTGTTAGAAATCAAAAAGAATATAGATACTATTAATGTGACAACAGTCACATATTTAATGTGATGTACAGGATTGATCATTTATTACCTCTTAGTAAATTTTTTACAAATCCGGTGTATATCGGCAGCTGCAGGGGCACGTTGCAACGTGCCATGATCCATGGTGTCACAATATTTTCCGGATACAATGTCTTTTAGTATGGTGTATAAGGGTACGAAGCCTCGTGCCCTTACCGTTAACAGATGCACTAAAATACGTAAAATAAGAATGAAAGGACTAAAGAGTTGATTGCGGAGGACGAAAGAGGGTTTTTGCAAAGAGTTCCTTGTAAAGAATGTCTTTATCCATAAAAAAAACCTGAGGAGTGTTGTCGAAATGAAAATTAACACTGCTTAATTGATTTATAAAAAAATGTGAAATGGCACAACAAACAGCACAGTGGTGGAAAGGTTTATCGGGAAGAACAGGACAGTTATGTTCATCACAAGAATTTGTTCTTTGAGAAGAAGCAAACTCTATTTCTACTTTACCGTAAATATCTTTCTGAGAAAAAACAACCTCCGGAAAGATTGAAAAAAACAAAACAAATACCAAAGAGACCTTTAATAGATAAATATACCTTAAGTTGATTTTCATAAATATTTCATAAAATATTTTTTCGATTTGCCAGTATTACCTATATCCTGAAAACAATTACTTACATAACATAAAGTGAATATAGCTAAAAGATTTGTATTTTGTCAATAAAAACTCTCAGGAAAAATCAGGAACCATAGAGAGCTAATTTATATCAATACCATTTATTATCTGCTGCGGATTGTGGTAGACAAGTTTTCTCGCCTCTATTTCACCTACAATGCGGGAAGCACATTTTACTGCTTCAGATAAAATAGGTGGCCTACCCTTTAGCGAATGTGTATCAGAAGCAATAAAATGCACCAATTTATTCTTTAACAGCCATTCGATACATTTTCTTTCTCTGGAGCTTGCCCTTTTTGTCAGCCCATGCGCATTTACCTGAACGCGCGCGCCAATCGCAACCAACTGCTCCAGGAGTTTCGGGTTCTTCTGAAATCCTTTTATTCTCTCTGCATGAGCAAGTATTGGGACAATACCGTTTACCTTGAGATTGAAAATAAATTTATCAGTACCTGGAGGTATGAAGACAAAGGGGAGTTCAAAAAGAATGAATTTTCCGCCATTATTGATAGTAAGCGCATCTTTGTTTTTTATATTTTCTAATAGCCCCTCATGGATATGTATCTCTGCTCCGGGAAGTATTTCAACATCAATCTGATTTTCTTTCAACCTGTGGTTAAGCGTTTCGACTGCTTTCAGTATCTCACGGCTTTTTGCCTCGTACACTCCATCCTTTGTGTGTGGTGTCGCAACGATCGTTTTAATTCCATCTTCCTCTGCGACCTTGCAAAGTGCAATCGATCCCTCAATCGTTTCAGGTCCATCATCTATAGAAGGAAGTATATGTGCATGAATATCAATCATTAAAGAGCCCTTTTCTATCGTTTTTGGTAAAGGCTTGGTTTAGCGTCTGTTATGACGGTATCATATTATAGCATAGTGGGTTATATTTCCAAATCAATTCTGTTGATTCCTATGGAATCCTGCTGGTTTCGGTGGAGTTGACTACGTTTTGACTACAGTGGAATGAGTGCAATAGTAAAGTTGAATTTCAGTTTACATGATTACGCATACTAAAAGAAGGTCAATGTAATGAGCAAGCGAAACAAACTACCTGTTAAGCAGGAAGTCATACATAAACTGGCTATTGTTGAATCTCAAAACAGCATAGCCCGACAAGTCGGAGTTGATCAATCTACTATTTCACGCTTTGCTAACAACGATGAAGGTGACGGCTTTATCACGTGAGATTCTTAAATTTTCAGATTCCTTTAATATTTTAATGTTACCGTCTATTTTATTTGCCATAGGCGCACCTGATCATAACGTTAGTGGCAGCACAAAGCCGCTTTACTTATTGTTTAGCATCAAATATTGCTGATGACTAAACCCAGTGTTTCACCGCTGGTATTCCAGGAAGGCATGCGTGTTGGTGCATCCATATAGGTATGCAAGCTCTTCCAACAAAGTACCAAAGGCTCTTTTTGAGTTGAGGAAGAAACCGTGAGGTGGATACCCTCCTGTTAGCCTCATATCGGGTGAGGGCCAGGATTGTATAATAAGGCTAATTTATGTGAACATCTGTAAGCATCGTCATTGAGAACAAGCCAAAGAGGCTGAAAGGCTTGAACCAAAAGGTAAGTGGGGAGGCTACGATTCTCTAAAGTGGCCATAAGTGAATGCACCTCCACCGGCGTACAGGATGAGTCTAAGTTATCTGCAAGTAACTATAGCACAACGAGGAACACTATCCTGACCCTCTTGCTTAAAACAAGTAAACTGTTATATAGTAATGATTAAGTGCTTAACCATAGGGATGAAACTAACTGCTAATTTACATGCCCTTTAAACATTTTTCTGACTTCCTTTATACACGTTTTTTTGCTACTATGCCGATTGAGCAAGCGGATTAGGCAGGTGGCATTTTAACTAATCGTCCATCTTGCAAAATCCTCAGGGATGCCTTACAAACCCAAAGAACCAAGGCCAAATTCCATTGCAAACAAGACAACAAGTATGATGTCCCTTGAATATTTTATATCAGGAGAGATAATTTGATAAAAGAGCCATGTTAGCAGACGAAGAAAAAAACCATTGCGTTCTGCTGGAAACTATGGTTAGTTTTGTATAACAACCTGATAATTGGCTTGATAATTCTGAGTGATACCATGTAGATGAAGATTGAAGTATATGTTTTACAGACTGTCTGGCATCAGTTCGCCAGCTATCTTTCTCTCGGACATTTTGTTGATGAGATGCTTCGCGTAGTTGAAACAATACCGTTGACGAGCAGCATGAAGAGGCATGCCCATCCTGTTCGCAGAAGTGTGAGTAAGGCATGAAACCAACAGTAGATGATGTGATCTATTATTTTTATCAACATTGACAAGGAAAGATAAATGTCTTTTGATTTTAATATTACCATTGCTGGAAGTGCCGGGCAGGGGCTACAGACTATCGCCAATATTCTTCTTAAAATACTTGCCAGAAACGGCTACCATGTTTTTTCCTCACAGGATTATATGTCAAGAATTCGTGGCGGCCACAACTTCACCAATATCCGTGTGAGTAACAAGCCGATATATTCTACAAACGTTTCATCCCAACTACTTATTGCACTCGATCAACAAAGTGTGGATATACATTACAAATACTTAGCTGATCCTGCGATAATTATTCACGACTCAGATTCCATAAAAGTGAAAAAATCAACAAAGATACAAGACGTTTCGGTTCCCTTGGCAAAATTATCTAAAGAAAGTGGTAATCCTGCGTATGTAAACTCCGCGGCAGTAGGCGCACTGTTTGCGCTATTAAAACTTGATCTAAACGATCTCGTAAGCTTTCTTGAAACTCGTTTTAAAAAGAAATCTATCGAACAAATCAAAGGAAACATAAATGCTGCCACAAAAGGATTTACATATGCTTCAGAAAATTACAAAAATATTAAAACCAGTATTGACAAGGTGAGAAAGAAAAACAGAATGCTGATAAATGGGGCCGAGTCAATATCGATTGGGATGATTGCCGGTGGAATAAGGCTTATCAGTGCGTATCCAATGACCCCTTCCACAGGAATTTTTACTTATATAACAGGCAAGGCCAGGAAATTTGGCATAATATCCGAACAAGCTGAGGATGAAATTGCGGCTTGCAATATAGCGCTTGGTGCCTCAGCTGCGGGTGCACGAGCCGCGGTAACAACCTCAGGAGGTGGCCTTTCTCTGATGTCTGAGGGTATCAGTTTGGCCGGGGCGGCTGAAATCCCTATAGTAATAGCAAATATGCAAAGACCCGGACCCGCAACAGGTCTTCCAACACGCACTGCTCAGGAGGACCTGAACTTCGTCTTGAATATTGGTCATGGAGAATTTCCACGTTTTGTTTTTGCTCCAGGAACTGCTGAAGAAGCCTTTTATACATCAATACATGCATTGAACCTTGCTGAGAAATATCAGGTACCAGTGTTTATACTTGGAGATCAACATCTGATTGACTGCTGTACTACTTTAGACAAGTTAAATCTAAACAAGATTAAGTATAAAAGCTATATGGTAAAAAGTGATAAACTGGAAAAACCTTATCTTAGATACAAAAACAGTAAAAATGGAATATCCCCTTTGGCATATTATGGACAGGACAAGGTAACTTTTATTGTAGATAGCCATTTACATACTGAAGATGGACATATTTCTGAAGATAAGGATGTTGCAAAAAAATTAACTGAAAAACGCTTTAGAAAAATCAAAGGTATGAAAAAAGAGTTTTATGGGCCACAATATTATGGTTTGAAAAATGCTAAATCAATTTTTATTTCCTGGGGGTCCACTTATGGTGCTGTTAGAGAGACAGTAGATTATTTACTTGAGAAGAAAAAAAGCGTAGCAATGATTCACTATAATAAGATATGGCCGTTCCCTGTAGAGGAATCAATCAAACTTATAAAATCCAGGAAAGAAATCTATGTAGTTGAGAACAACTATCAGGCACAATTTAACTGTTTACTTATGAGGGAAACTAATGTAAACACAGCAGAGCCTATCCTGAGGTACGACGGACGTCCTTTCAATGTACAATATATAATCGAAAAGTATGAAAAGAGGCAGAAATGACAAAAGAAAACTATTTTCATTATTCTGGTGAACAAGCATGGTGTCCAGGATGTGGCGATTACAGCATACTTTCGTCGGTAGAAAGTGCACTAGTGAATTTAAAGAAAAAACCACATGAGGTTCTTATAGTATCAGGGATTGGACAGGCGGCAAAACTGCCACATTATATTAATACAAATGGATTTGATGGCTTACATGGCAGGGCATTACCTGCAGCCTTCGGAGCAAAGGTGGCAAACCATAAACTCATGGTACTTGTTACGAGTGGGGATGGGGACATCTATGGGGAAGGTGGCAACCACTTCATACATGCAATACGCAGAAATATAGATATTACTTTAATAGTCCATAATAATCAGGTGTATGGTCTTACCAAGGGACAAGCCTCACCCACTTCTGATCTCGGAATGGTTACCAAAACTCAACCCGATGGTGTAATAACCACTCCTTTTAACCCATTGACGATGGCAATTACTTTAGACGCGGTGTTTGTCGCACGAAGTTTTTCAAAAGAAGTTGAGTTTACTACTAAGTTAATAGAAGAAGGCGTTAAAACTCCAGGATTTTCACTCATTGATGTACTTCAACCGTGCGTTTCATTTAACCATATCAATACATACAAGTGGTACAGCGACAAGGTATACAAGCTTGACAATTCTTATAATCCTACAGACAAGTTAAAAGCATATAAAAAATCAACGGAATGGGGAAACAAAATACCGATAGGTGTTATATATAAGAATCCCAGAAAAACTTATCTGGACAATTTTATAAAACCCAGGGATATTCCCCTAATAAAAAGAAAAACAAATATTAAGAGAGTAGAATCATTAATTAATGATCTCTATTAAACAGATTTTTAATCTTAAACAGAAGGAGATAAATGTGGCTACTAAGACAAAAAAAGTAACATCTAAAAAAATTTACACCTGTAAAACATGCGGAAAGATCACTTCAAAGAAAGGCCATCTATGTACTCCCGTTTCACAGGAAAAAACGGTTTATTGTGATTTTTGCGGCGAAGTAGAAACAGACTTAAGACATGTCTGTTCTCCCAAAGTCCTCAAACTAAAATACTATTGTGATAATTGCGGCAGGGTTTCAACAAGCAGGAACAATGTCTGTGTGCCTAAATCGATACCACAGACAAAGGCTAAAACCAAGGTAAAGACGAAGACAAAAGCAGCCACAAAAACAATAACTGCCGGCAAGAAAACTACAGCAAAAAAGAAGAAATAAAAGACATAACATTATAATACGCAGAACCTGATTTTTTACAGTAACTGCGAGATAATTCTTGCCGTAATTTCACCACTATAGCCAGTAACGTATACAGGCACACATGGGCAGGAAGTTAATAACCTTTACAAAAGGATGTAAAGAAACAGAGAAACATTCAATCGCCAAATATCACTCAAACTTCAGTGGGATATACAAAAAACAACCCGAAGAAAACTTGAAATACTTGAAGGTGCTGAAATTCTGATGGAAGAATTTCTCAAACCCATGAGTATTGGTCAATACAGGTTGGCTAAAGATATTAATGTACCAGCACGCAGAATCAATGAGATTGTTCAGGGAAAACGTTCTATAGCTCCAGATACAGCTTAAAGACTATCAATGTTTTTTGGCCTCTCAGAAAGGTTTTGGATAAATCTTCAGGCAAGATACGACCTTGAAGTAGAAAAAGATAAATTAAAAAATCGACTTGATAAAGATGTTTATGTTCTATTACGGAATAGATCCTTTTATCAAGGAATTTACTGCAGGTCTAACACTGCCATCAGGATTAAAAAGTGCCATATTTTTCCAAACGATATTATTCAACATTGGTCCCCAGTAAAATGCACCTGCAACTTCCGGAGCAGCTTTTGCCCAGTCTAATAAGTCATTAACAAATAATTCCTGATTATTAAGATTGAAGGAATAACCATTGGCCGGAACATTAAAAAAAGGCCCCGGAGGTTCATAAACATGAAGCCAGGGAGAATCAGCAGGAAATGGGGCCATTGCATATGACCACTCTGAAATAATAAAAGGTTTTCCGTGATTGGCATATAACATTTCAACTCTATTTTTAAATTTACTAAAAGATTCCGAACCAAACTGAAGTGGATAAAAAGAAGTAGAGATATAGTCAACAGGAACATTAAATACATCAATCATGTAGTAAAAAAAAGTTGAAGCATCTAATGGAAGTGTTGTCATATCAAACAATTTTTCACCTTCAACAGTATCATCTGGATCGTCAATAGATAAGATATAATTTTCGTATGGAGCATCAGGAGCATGTAATAAAAATTTTGAATTACTACCCATTTCTTTCCTTATTACACTATAAGACTCTTTTAAGATTCTAGACATTCTTTTGAATTTACGAATATTAATACTCATATCATCATTTATATTTTTTTCACCTGCAAGGCAATACATTACTTCATTTCCAACGGCATACATATCAAAAGAAAGTGAATTCGCTTTAAAGGTTAGCATAAGACCACTTACATATTTCTTTATGGCTCTTAATTTTTCATTGAAAGTCGGTTTATCGAAAATAGAGGGAATGGGTTTTTCACAGCAAATATTATCAGAAAATTTTTCAGAAAGAAAAACTACCAATAATGTATGCATACCAGCCAGTTTCGCAGCCTTCGCATTATCAATAGCATTTTGAAGGTTGCCTGAACTTTCATCTCCCACCCATACCCGGATGCGAGCAGCATTGACACCTTTTGATGCAAAATATTTATAGGGAAGATCATCAGGTTGAATCATGTTATTATTTTGGTCTCTAAATATAAGACTTGAGTCTGCACTATAACGATTGATATAATCATTTTCATCTATACCGTTAAGAAAAGGAAGCGCATTACCGGCAGATATTGAGTTGGTTTGAATGCTACAACACGAAATAAGAAAAATTATCAATAGATTTATCTTTATATAGATCTTTTTCATTTTTTCTCCATTTAATACGAAAAAAATAATATTATGTTTTTAGACTTTAGCTGTCGTTTTCCGTTACATCGTCTAAAATGATAAAGAGCTTGTCTTCGCAAAGATCAAGCCAAAATTATTATGAATGTATTTACCATTTCAGATAATGATATAAGTCGTTAATTTCAAACTATTTAAATGTTCTGCTGTTAAATTAATCGTATTCGAAATGTTTATACCTTTTAATTTAATCAAGAAGCATTTTCCAAAAAAATACTATTGAGTATTATTTTGATACAATATCAATACTGAGCGAGTGTGAAACACTGTAATATCTATTCTATTGAGCCTGATGCATAAACCATGGAAACAGGACAGCAAAATTGAGGTGGTACACTATTTTTGCTTAATAACATAGCTCACTAACCAGAAGTTCAAGGGGTGATTTCTCGTGTTACTTTTTCGTATGACCTGATAAGTTTTGATTTCGGAAATTCGAATGAGGTGGGCTATGGATAGTTATTTGAAAACGGAAAGGTATTTGAGGTAAAAGATGTTAAAACATTTGCTTAAAAAATATGGATTAATCTATGCAACATTGTTCTCCACCGGAATATCGATTTTCGTTTCGGTCATTATTACAGCATCGCTTATGAGTTTGTTCAAAATGCCAAATATGGATTTTTCTATAATTATTGCTATTATTTGCCCATTGGTTATTGCACCACCTGTTTCATACTTTTGGCTTCGATTATTAGGACAGGCTATTATTACTCAGCATAAACTTCAAAAATCAAATCAAAGACTTAAACTGATACTTAAAGAAGTGAAAGAGTTGAGCGGACTGTTACCTATATGTGCTTCATGTAAGAAAATCAGAGACGATAAAGGGTATTGGAATCAGATAGAATCTTATATAAAAAAACACTCGAAAGCAGAATTCAGTCACAGCGTTTGCCCAGAGTGTGTAAAAGAGCTATATCCGGAAATCTAGTAAAAATCAGAAAAAATCGAGGAGAACATATCTGGTATCATTTGCATGAATACACCATTTACGCTATTGCCGAGTGGATGCGAAAAGAAAAATAGTGGGTGAACTCCAGGGGTAACGGAATCTTCGTGTCTTTAGCCTATTCTTTGTAAATTGTCTTAATGAAAACAAATCTCCCCCTGCTTACATGTAATTTCATTACTCTACTCCATTCCCTGTTGTCGCGGGAATTACAAATTCCTCTTTAATAATGTTACCGTCTCTTATCTCCCATATGGTTTCACGCTTTGTACATTTTGCTCTTAATGAAATGTCACTTTCCAGTATTTGAGTTGGCAGTTTCAAGTCTATCGCCTGGATCGGACACGCCTTTACACATGCCCCGCACGTCCAACAGTCTCCCTGGGACCTGATCTCGGCCTTATGCCTATCATTTCTGAACAGTAAATCACCAGGGCAGATCCTTTCGCAAAGAGTTTCTTCGGCCTGGCCGCATCCATTACACACATTTTCATTTATAAATATACTCATTTTATTCTAAATATTACAGAGAGTTTCGTTTAATGCTCTTTTGATAATTTTCACCTTGTCATTTACCGGATCAAAAACGGAATTAACAAATCCCAGCCAGTTGATATCATCCCTTTCAGGATAATCCAAGCGAGTTTGAAAAATCGGCCAACGCGTCTCTTGCCTATAGATAAGATGTTCTATCAATACTTTTGCGACATCAAACTTATCAATCAGTTCCATACACGAAACAACTCCGTGATTATCCTCTGCACGAAGATTACGCAATTTATCCTCTAGTCCCTTAAGTTTATCTCTGGCAATAATCAGCTTAGTTTCTGTCAATTCATAATGCGCAGTTACGCCACCGGCATATTCGTCCATTATCTCATGAAAACTTATTTCCAATTCTTCATGAGATAATTCTTTGCTCCCATTCAAACAACATAAAATTCTCCCTTTCTCATTATTTACTGCATCTTCGTTTATATGCAGTAATTCAACATTTGTGATTTCTTCAATAGCTGTCTTTACTGCTATCTTTGCCTCAACCCAGGCACCGCTTACATATTTCTTGGGAGCGCCTCCAGCAACATCTCCCGCAGCATACAGACCATCTATAGTTGTTCTTCTTTCTATGTCAATCCAATAACCGGCCTGACAATGCCCCCCAATTACAACTGGCTCCATACCACTTATTTCCACAGGTCGTTTACTGGGACCGTATCCATCATTCGCCCATAAAAGGACGATTGCGGGATTCATGTTTAAATAAGACATCTTTAGCTTTTCTTCCGCCTCAACACTTAGGCCTCCGGTGTCCAGGTAGCATGGGCCCTTACCGGCCTTCTCTTCCTGTAAAGTTCCTAATAAGCGATAGATAGAGAGACATTTCTCTCCTCCAAGATGTTTATATCGATCTTCCAGATATTCTTCTCCCAGAGCATTCCTATGCATTATATCTGATCCCTGGGCTATTGTCCCTGTCGGGGCATTTACTCCTTTAACTCTCAAGGGGACAAATCGATTTTCAAAGCTTGTCATCTCCGCACCAATACGAATACCCATCGCATAACCTGTTCCCACGTTCCAGGGACAATACCAGGTCGTGTTACGCGCATCGCCTTTTTTTATTGGCTTGTAAATTCCCGAAGCACCACCGGTAGTTACAATTACCGCCCTGGCATGAACGACATAAAGTTTGCCGTCACGATTGCTAAATCCATATGCACCTTTTACCCGTTCGCCATCAAAAATAAAATTTGTCGCAGCGACCCTGTTTAATACACCCACTTTCGCGCGATAAACGGCTGCCGCAAGAATAGGCTTCAGTCTCTCACCAAAAATTCTTATACTCCTCCTGCCCCTGGTCACATAATCACCATTTTGATCTTTTTCAATTGGAAGACCCAGGTCTTCAACCTGTTTAACCGATTCATTAAGACCCTCCGCAATTGAATAGACCAGGTCTTCTCGAATAACACCGCAAAATTCATCACTTATATACTTAGTAAATTTCTCGGGTGTCTGACCATTATTCAGATAAGCATTTATCGCATTAAGCCCCATTGCAAGACAACCACTCCTTTCAATGTGTGCTTTTTCCATAATAATGCATCTAATATTCGGATCGGTCTTTTTAGCCTCAATTGCCGCCATACACCCGGCGGCGCCTCCTCCGATAATCAAAATATCAGTATCCAGATTTACTGTTGAGATATCTGTCATATGTTTATGTTATTCATCTATAATTTTTATTTCACACGTTACTTTCTCTTTCAGCTCTGCTACTGCAGATCCGAAGAAAAATCTTGATAAATGAGATCTTTTTCTCCTCGTAACTATTATCATGTTCACCTGTTCTTTCTCAGCAACAGATAACGCAACATCAACAAAAGTACCGCTTTTAATAATTGATTTGTAATTAATACCTTTGTTTCGAGCTGCCTCTTCAACCTCTAAAATCTTCTCTTTTCCCAGAACAGAGTATTCATCCAAAACCGCATTATAAAGATTTTTGGTTGTTTTTCCCCCTATCCATCCCTCCTCAGTCAAACTATCAAATATTTTCTGCGGTACCTCATAATCTACAATAAAAAGATTAATCAGTTTAGCGTTTTCTTTGCTCGCAATTTCAACTGCCTCTTCAACGCTCTTATCTGATTTCCTTGTAGTTGACAGTATTAATAATATTTTATCCATAATTCACAAACCTCTGGAATTCTTCTGAAAGGAGGACACCGCTTTCGCATGGTTTCCGTTTCACAACTCGAGGCCCAGGATAGGCCAGTAATAATATGCGAAAATATTGAAAAAAATCCATGAAGCAATTTTGAGTACCAATCCTCCTTTAAACGCATTGCCTGGTGTAATAAAGCCTGATGAATACGCAATGGCAACTGCTGGAGTGCCCATTGGTAGAATAAATGCCAGACCAGATGGAACAGTCACGGCCAATGTAGTAATTACTGGATCTATTGAAAAATCTATCGCTATCCCAATGGTTATTGGCATTAAAAGCGCAACTACCGCCGTATTGCTAATAGCTTCAGTTAAAAAAATTGCAAAAAGGGATATCACCATAATCAAAACAAACGGTGACTTGATTGTCTCTATATTGGATATATCTACCAACCAACCGGTAGCGCCGGTCTTACCCATCGCAGAACCAAGACAGATCGCACCCCCATACATAAGTATCAGTCCCCAATTTACATCTTCTTCTACATCCTTCCATCGCAATAATTTGAAAACAAAGGCAATCACAACAGAAGCTAAAGCAATATTAGCAAGCCCGAATTTTTCTCCAAAACATATCCACGAAAAAATTGTTGCAATCATTAGTATTCCGATAGACCGTTCTTCTTGTTTCATTTTCCCTATGCACGCAGTTCTGTTAACCAATAACATCCGTGCCCTTTTTACATCCTTTATCTCCGCAGGAAAGAGAAAAACTAATAACCAATATGTAATGGCCAGCATTGTTATAACCATTGGCAGTGTTGCAAGCGCCCATTTGACAAAACCTATTGATTCACCTGTTGTATCCCGAAGTATTCCTATGGCTAATGGGGCCCTCGCGCCACCTAAAAATGTAGCCACTCCTCCAATAACACATCCCCACGCCGTACCCAAAAACAGAGACCTGCCATAACTGCTTTCAATCGGCCTTAACTCCAGACTCAAAGCAATGGATGTAATAATAGGAAACATCATTGCTGCAACGGCATGCCCTGACATCCAAAATGAAGAAAACGCGGACAGTACAATAACTCCCAGAAGTAATATTTTAGGCGAATGGCCAAACCATTTCAGAAATATCAGCGCTATTCTATTACTTAAACCTGTCCTGGTAACGGAAGATGCAAGAATAAATGCTCCCAGGATAAAAAAAACAGCCTGATTACCAAACAAAGCATAAGTTTTTTCTGCCGGCAAAATTCCCAGCAATGGAAAAAGAATTATTGCAAGAAGACTTGTTATCATTAATGGTATTACCTGGCTAATCCAGAAAATAACACAGAGTACAAATATCGCCAATGCCTTTTTTCCATTACTTGTAAGCCCTTCCGGATTGGGCATATAGACTATCAAACCAAATAGTAACGTGGCAACCGATAAGATAATAAATCTATAGTTTTTTTTTGTATGAACAGAATCCATTTGTATTCCTGCGAATATATTACTTTGTTTAAAACTTAGTCAAGAATTGTAGAAAAAATTTTTATTTATATATGGTACATTGCTCCCGCTTTTTGTTCTCTTTCCTGAGTAACAAGATCTTTGATTGTTGTATTTTCTATACTTGCCAACATCGCATCATACATCTTTTTCCATAAATCCTTTAATACACATGCGTCTGCAATTGAACAACTTGCAGAAAGGGATGATATTCTTTCATTTACACAATCTATTGGAGCCAGGGAACCTTCAAATAGCTCTATTACTTCTCTGATACATATTTCACCCGGATCTCTGGCAAGGCAATGTCCTCCTTTTGCCCCTCTGACGCTGACGATTATGCCCCCATTTTTCAATGTTAACAGTATTCGTTCAACAAACGACTCCGGTATTGCTCTGACACTTGCTATATTCCTGCTTAAAACAAATCCTTTTCCATATCTTTGTCCTAACTCCAGGAGCGCAAGTATCGCGTATTCTGTTTTGCTGGATAGTTTCATATATGAAGCAATTTAAGTATATATAAATATTAACGTTAAGGGTTTTCCTCACATGCCTGGCAGGGGTTGCTCCTCTATCAGAATAACACTCTTGTATATCATTCTTGACTAAACCTGCAACAAAGTCAAATTGTATTGTTTAAAAAAAATATGTCAAACTAATTCTTTTAGAGTAATTATGGTCTTGAAGAAAAAATTTTTTACCATTCCATTAATTCCCCAACAATCTCTTCAACAAGGTCTTTAATCGTTACTATGCCAATCGGTTTTTTACTTTTATCAACAACTACGGCCATTCGTTGTTTTGTATTCTGCATTCTAACAAGTGCATCGTCAATCAGTGTTTCTGCGCTAATATGTTCAGCGTCTTTCAAAAACTCGTATATCTTTGAGTCTTCTGTGCAGACACTCAGAAAATCAAATAAATTTATTATTCCAATAATATTACTTTTGGGCCCTTTGTAAACAGGTATCCTTGAAAACCTTACGTTTGTTGCCAGAATTTTCATCTGTTCAAAGTTTACGTCAGATGAAACGACAGTTGCTTTACTTAAGGGTATCATAATTTTCCTTACCGGAATGCTTCCCATTTTCATAATATTTCTGGTCATCATATCCTGATAACCAGAAATAACTCCTTCTTTAGCTCCTTCTCTTATAAAAAAGCCTAATCTATATGGTGTAAAGATAGCCGTTCTTTTGCTTACATTCTTTAAAAATAATTGAGGAATTCTGTTTGCCCATTTTAAGATATAGACCAGTGGAGAAAAAATATATGAAAAAAACCTTATACCAGTTGATGCAGGGTAAAGGAATTTATCCGCATTTCTCTGGCAAATATCTTTTGGTAATACTTCCGCGAAAATCAGTATAATAGGAGCTAAAACCAGAGTAGCTACAAGTTCCGGGTTGGCGTGAAAATCTTTTTTAGAAATGATATTGGTAAATATTGCGGATGCCAGATAATTTACAATATTGTTACCAATCAATATTGTACATATTAATGCTTGTGGATCATTTAATAATTTTTTGATTGTTTTAGCACTTCCGATCCCTTTTTCTACGTTATATTGCAACCTGACATGATTGATACAATAAACGGCTATCTCAATTCCGGAAAAATATGCAGAAAATAAAATGAAGATAATTAACAGGTAATATTCAGTCATCTCCGTCCTCGTTCGACTCGTCTTTTATCTTCATTTCTTGTAGTATAGAAGTAATACGCCTCTTTCTAACCCCATCTACGGTAAAGACGAAATCTTCATATTTAACGGTATCTCCTTTTTTGGGAATGTGTTCGAGTAGAGCAATAACAAGTCCGCCAACTGTATCAACACCCATTGGTTCTACTTCTACACCAAAAGTATCGGACCAGTCACGTAAGCTGAGATTACCGGAAATGAGATATCTATTTTCACCAATTTTATTAATTGTTTCTCTTGGTTTTTCGTGTTCGTCCTGTATTTCACCAACAATTTCTTCAATAATATCTTCAAGCGTAATCAGTCCTGCCGTTCCTCCATGTTCATCAACGACAATGGCCATCTGGCTACCTTCACGCCTGAATTGACGCAATAAACCCTCAATACTCTTTGGTTCCGGAACAAACTGAACGGGTTTTATAATATCTCTCAATTTCACTTCTGGGTTAAGGAAAATGTCTTTTGCATGGACGATTCCCAGGATGTTATCCGGCGTTTCTTCATAAACTGGAAATTTAGTCTCTTTTGTCTCCCGAGCAAGCTCGATAAGCCCATTTACCGGATCTGCAATGTCGTATAGATTCATGTCTACCCGTGGAAGCATGATCTCTTTTATCTGAGCCCTTTTAAAATCCAGAATTCCATGTATCATAGAACGCTCTTCCCGATCTACAATACCCTCTTTTTCGCTAAACTCTACAAGCATCTTCAGCTCATCTATTGTAACACATTTTTCACCACCATTACCTTTATCAAAGAATTTACTAATTGAACTAGTAATTGAATTCAAAACAACGCGAAATGGTAAGAAAAATCTGTCAAAAAAATAGATTGGCATTGCTGCCCATTTTGAATACTGATCGGGAATTTTAACTGCTATGTTTTTAGGAATTACTTCTCCCATAATAATTATCGTAAGAAAACTGATAACACATACGGTTCCTGCTACCCAGATACCGCCAATCGGTCTATCAGCAGCTATTTTGTGCGCTATTCCATAGGAAGCACAATAAAAACCAATATTTGCCAACATATTTCCAAGCAAGATTGTTGTCAGTAGGTTCTTTGGTGTTTTAAGAAGTGTGTGTACCAGGCTTTCAGACTTACTATTGCTTTTGCCAAATCTGTTAACTTCTTCTCTGGTTAATGAAAAAAAGGCAGTCTCTGTAGCAGAAAAAAAGGCGGATAAGCAGAGCAGGAACAACATGAATAAGGCTTGTGGTAGGTAATTCAATAATAACGTATATAAATTATCGTCTTCCAAATATGTCACCCGTTATGGGAAATGGATGGCGTTACTTAATAAACAGTACAAAATCAAAAAATAAATTTAGAACGTCTAAATAACCGATAACGCCTGAAATATACGTAAAATTATAACCATTAACTCATAAAATTGTCAATTACAAAACATTATGGATAAATTACAAATTGACAGTTACTCGTCAATATAATAAAATGTACTATTATACTTAAACTATTTGATATTCATGAAAGAGAAATAATCAATATGACGGTATCAAACATTATAAAAAAAATCAAACCATCTGTGACATTAGCGCTAAACAGTAAAGTAAAACAACTAAAATCAGAGGGTGTAAACGTGATTGGTTTTGGCGCGGGAGAACCTGACTTCGATACACCGGAAGAGATTAAAAATTCTGCTATTGAATCGCTTAAAAGTGGTTTCACGAAGTATACACCTACTTCAGGAATTCCGGAATTAAAAGAAGCAATATGTGATAAACTTTCAAGAGAAAATAATATAAACTACTCACCTCAACAGATACTTGTTTCATGCGGTGCAAAGCAGGTAATTTTCAATTGTCTTCAAGCTATATGTAACGAAGGAGATGAAGTTTTAATTCCTTCGCCATATTGGCTTAGCTATCCGGAACAAGTTACCTTTGCAAGAGGAAAATCCGTATTTATTGAATCTTCCGATGAAAATTATTTTAAGATTACAAAAGACAATATTGAGCGCAACATAACAGAAAAAACAAAAGTACTTATAATAAATAGTCCTAACAATCCTACAGGTAGTCTTTACAAAGAAAATGAGTTATATGAGATTGTCCAGGCCGCAGTGAATGCAGGTTTATATGTTATATCAGATGAAATTTACGAAAAAATTATATATGACGGGGAAAAACATGTCAGCCCGGCTTCATTCGGTAAAGAATTTTTTGAAAAATTGATCACTGTTAATGGCTTCTCAAAAGCATTCTCAATGACTGGATGGCGAATTGGCTATGCCGCTGGACCCATAGATATCATAAACGGAGCAACACTCGTGCAGGATCATTCGACCTCTGGTCCAAATTCTTTTACACAGAAAGCTGCGATTACTGCGCTTCAAGGGGATGAAAACACTATTGTAGATATGGTAAAAGAGTTTGACAAGAGAAGAAAATATATTGTAGAACGACTTAATAATATTAACGGAATAACCTGCATGTTACCTAAAGGTGCATTTTATGCATTTCCAAATATATCCGGTCTATATAATCGTGATATCTGCGGCAAAAAAGCAAACAACTCCGTTGACATGTCAAATCTAATCTTGGAAAAAGCTAAAGTGGCATTTGTTCCCGGTCTATGTTTTGGTTCTGATATTCATCTAAGAATATCATATGCAACATCTATGGAAAATATCAAGGAGGGTATGGATCGTTTTGAAAAACTCCTGAATGAAGGTGTTACATACGGCTGTTAATATTGTATTTTTAACCCAGCAATAATTTTTACGACATCTGCGATGTCGTAAAATGTTAATTATCAATCAGATAAATATATGATAAAGTTGAGTATTTAATTGGCAGACCAGTATATCATTGAGAGGCCAGCACAGATGTGTGACTATGCCGGTGGGAGTATTCCCATTATTTTGTAAAATATAAAAAAACATCTTGACATCCTCTTTCTTTTCAGCGATACTGCTTTTATGAATTATCCAGGAGGCAAAGGAGGAGTATTCCAAAAGTTAATCAATCTTATGCCACCCCATGATGTCTACATAGAGACACATTTGGGCGGTGGCGCAGTTATGCGGAACAAACGTCCTGCCAGAAGTAATATTGGGATAGAATTAGACCAGGATGTTGTTGAAATGTGGACGAATGTTAAACCACCAGGTTTTGAATTGGTCCATGATGACGCAATTAATTATCTGAATGATTATCCTTTCACTGGCAACGAGCTGATATATTGCGACCCACCGTACCTTCGCGAGACAAGAAGGAAGAGTGGTCGGCTCTATAAATATGAATATAGCCATAAAGACCACACGGTACTTTTGGAATTATTGAAATCACTTCCCTGCATGGTGATGATATCCGGTTATGAGTCGCTTTTATACAGAGAGTCTTTGAAGGGATGGCATACACATAGTTATCAGGCGGCCTGTCACCATGGTGTGGCGACAGAGTGGCTATGGATGAACTATAATATTCCGGTGGAACTACATGAATATCGTTATCTTGGCAATAACTTTCGTGAACGAGAACGGATAAAGAGAAAAACACAAAGGTGGACGGCGAGACTTCAATCAATGCCAATATTAGAGCGCCAGGCGTTACTCTCTGCGATGGATATAGTCAGGGAACAATAGAAATATTTTAAGAGGAGATATTTTTGGGTTTTGCGGCGAGAAAAGCAGAGTCATCAGAGAACTGGAGAACTTTATTTTATGACTTTTTGGACAAGCGACTTGACAAGATTGAGCGAGAGTACCCAATGGAAGATTTAGGAGAAATCTCAAAAGCTGTTTTTCAGGAAAGATCCGAAATATTGGGTCAGATGATCCTTGGATTGATAAAGAGGAAGTTCGGTCATTTATTGAATCAGCAAAATTGTGACTGCCCCGATTGCGGCAAAAGCATGCAAAGGCACGACAAATTATCCAGGACAATCCAGACCCTTGCGGGTCAATTTGAATTGGAGAGACCTTATTTTTATTGCAGAGCGTGCAGTTTTGGAAATTATCCATTAGATGAAGCCCTTGGGTTGTCTCGATCCTCGAAACAGTATGATATACAGGATGTTGAAGCCTGGTTGTCTAGCGAAACCGCTTATGAGACGGCCAGCGAGACCTACGAGAGGATAACTGGTGTAAAGCTAAGCGAACATCATATGCATGAGGCCACGAATACCATAGGTCAGGAAGTGGGGATTTTAGATATCTGTCCGTCTAAAGAAGAGATTCACAAAAAGATAGAAAACATCTCAAAGAATAAGTTTCGTCGTCCCATTATGATGCTCGCCCTGGATGGAGCCCACGGCCCGATGCGTCCAGAGCCCAGCCCTCACCGCCGCAAAGAGAAAAGAGGAAAAGGAGAATGGAAAGAGATTAAAGGTTTTAGGCTTTATCTCATCGATGGTACAAGCATTAATCATTTAATCAGCTGGCATCAGGTCTGCGAAGATCACGAATTAGCTCAAGATCTAGTGAAGATCAAGGAGGCAGGTCTTATCCCCGAAGCGGAGATACGCTTGGGAATCATAGGAGACGGAGCTCACTGGATTTGGAACCGTTGCAAAGAGATATTTCCCTCAGCAAAAGAAATCCTCGACTACTACCATTGCTCAGAGTATGTACATGGTGTGGGTAACGCACATTATGGAAAAGAGACAAGAGAGTCTCGCCAGTGGTGCGAGGCGACTTTGACAAGAATACATTTTGGCGACCACGAAGATGTGCTTGGCGGTCTTGGAAAGATGAAAGCGCAAACTCAAGAGGTTCAGGATAAAATTGATAAGTTTTATACCTACCTTACAAATCATTGCGAAAAGATGCATTACGATACCACCAAGCGAGGAGGGTATCACATTGGTAGCGGTGCGATTGAAAGCGCTAATAAATTCATTAGCCATACAAGGCTTAAACGATCAGGAGCTTGGTGGTATGCCCAAAATGCTAATAACATGCTCAAGATCAGATGTGCGAAATATAACGGTACGTACGATAAAATTATCGAAAAATACAAAAAAGACGACCAAGAAAGAATTAAAAACAAAAAATCTAGGAAAAGTCTCCGACTCGTTAAATAAATTTACAAAAAAATGGGAATACTCCCATGCCGGTCTCCCAACTAGATCAGGTATTCATTACTTTTTCAGTATTTCTACTTTCCACTCCTCTGGTCCTGATAAAATATATTCCCATTCCATTTGACCTGTTCGCTCAGCATCCAACTGATATTTTAGAGGTTTCGGATCGTGATCGTTTATTAATATCATTTTATCTCCCGGTTGAAGAGAATCAAAAGTATCAAAGATCTTCGGGTGTCTTTCACGAGGTGGAATATTTTGTACGTCCAATGTAATAACTTTGCCTTCACTCATTATATCTAAATCCTTTCTTTATTCTTTAATTTATCGTATATTATATAATCTATAAGATTGTAGAGACTACCCTTTAGGTATAGCTGTTACTAAAGCGGTCATTTTTGTTTTTGCTTTAAGTAAACGTTTCTCGTCACTTTCAAACAGGATAAGCGTTCCTTCTTCTACACCCTGCTCTCCTCCTCCAGTAATAACAGAACCATTACCTGTATTGATTACTACTACTACCTTCTGGCCGATAGTATCTTCTAATGCTGTTTGGCCTTCCTCAAGACATATGAGGTTAACACACGCTTTTTGCGAATCGTATAAATTTTTAGATACTACATTATTATCAGAAAAACTTGCTAATTCCTCTAAGTTAAATTCACCCATCATATTCCTTTCAGCTGATATGAACTGCAATCGCAACTAATCTTTCTATACTCCTGATCCCTCTTTCAGAACCTTCAGGAACCACTACAACTTTGCCCTTTGCCAAACTTATTTCTTCCCCGTCCAGAAACATAATCCCCTTTCCTTCCAGTACATAAAAAACACCTGTACCACTTGGGTGTGCCGGTATTTCCTGGCCAGGCTCCAAGCATATCATTGGGACCTTTGCATCAGGGGAAGCACACAAAATCTGCGGACGAAATTGCTCGCTGAATTGCACTTTTTCCCTTAATTTTATTAAATCCAAACTATTCCTTTCAATAATTTTTTTTTATACAAATTCTCTATTTTAAAATGGAGAAAACCATTCACTCGGTATATCAGAAATTTCAAAAGAATAACACTTCGACTTCGCTCAGTGTGACGTCACACTGAGCGAAGTCGAAGTGTTATTCTTTTGTCACATAGCAACCTAACTAATTTTTGTTAAGATGCGGATTCAACTCCCTTAAAGGCTGCTTCAATTAATTCATTAACAAACATTTCAACGTTTGTATTGTGCATCATGCATGCCAGATTTATATCTTCGGTACCAAATGCAGGACAATCAAAGCAACTTTTACCGAAATGTTTTGAAAACACCTCTTTCGTTGCAGGATATTTTTCTGTCACCTCACCGGTTGTCATCTCTTTGGTTATATCAGGTTTTTTCGTCATAATCTTTCCATTAAATGGAGTACAAGCCTAACTATCAGAGAACTGGAATATACCATATTGTTAGTAAGCAGGTCAATGATTTAAAATTAACAACATGAAACATTAAATTTCAAGTCCTGAGTTACTTCTTGATATTTAAGAAAGGTGAAGGTATAATTTAAAGTATCTCTAAAATTGTTTTTTACCCAGACCAAAAACAAATTCAAGCGTGGTAAAAAAAATCAGCAGAATACAAAAAAGATGGATAATGTCTGGTTTATACCGCTACAATTTTCAGTAACAATTCCCATATTTGCACTTACCGGTCTGGAAATAAATATGTTCTATTAGCTCTTAAACAACAGGTATTGCATACATACAAGCTGTTAACGTAATGAATATTTAAAAAACATGAACCACTATCTATCTGCCAGCGAAAAGAAAACATGGACACTTATCCAGGATAAAATTAAGGAAAAAGTTACTCAACAACAATTTACTACTTGGTTTTCAAATCTTAACCTAATCAAACTTGATGCATATGAAATATCTATTCTTGCTCCAAATTCCCTCTGTAAAGAGTGGATAGAGAACAACTACATGGATGCTGTCACATCATCTTTAGCAGAAAACCATATATTTAATCGTGAAGTACGATTCATTGTTGAAGATAATGGCTCATCAGAACCCAAACTTCATGTTCACAACCATCATTCTTCGCCTGGCGCGCATAACTCTACCCACATAAACAAAAATTACAATTTCGATAATTTTCTGGTAGGACCATGCAATCGACTGGCACATGCGGCAGCTCTTGCTGTATCAGAGTCTCCTGGCACTGCATACAATCCTTTGTTTATCCACGGTTCTGTTGGTTTGGGCAAGACACATTTGCTTCACGCAATATTATTACAGTCACAGGAAAAAGGACACAAAGCACTATATTTACCATGCGAAAGTTTTGTAAATCACTATATATCTACTATAAAAACCGGTGATTGGGACAGTTTTAGAAATAAATATAGACAAATTGATGTTCTATTAATAGATGATGTACATTTTCTGGCAAACTCTCAGAGTTCCAGAGAAGAATTTTTCCATACATTCAACGCTCTTTACACACGTCAAAAACAGATAGTATTGTCCAGTGATTGCCCTCCGGAAGAGATACCGACAATAGAAGAACGTCTTATTTCCAGGTTCAGATGGGGGTTGATAACCAGGGTAGATCCTCCCGGCTTTGAAACCAGCGTTGCTATAATTCAAAAAAAAACCGCTTTGCTGAATATGGAAATCTCTTACGATGTAGCTCGATATTTAGCGGATAACGTTGTCTCTAGTATAAGAGAAATTGAGGGTACTATTACAAATATTCATAAATATGCGAAAATGAATGAAAGCAAGATAGACTTGAGCCTTGTAAAACAGATAATAAAAGGTTTCTCAAAACAGAGGCATGATATAGGTATCGAAAAAATACTAAACACCGTTACAAAACATTACGGTCTCCAACTTTCTCAGCTTCATTCTAAAAGAAAACTTAAATCAATTACATTACCAAGGCAGATTGCAATGCATTTGGCAAGAAAATTTACCAGCTTATCATTAGGGGAAATAGGTGGCTATATGGGTGGTCGCGATCATACAACGGTTATGCATGCAGATGATAAAATAAAAAAACTCAAGATTATCGATCGAAATATATCTTCAACATTAAGAAAGTTAGAAAATTCTCTTATTAAACAACAAGAGTACTGATTAATTGTTCATATGTTGTAAGCAAAATTCTCAATATTAAGAACCAACAAAACCAGATACGTGAAAAGTAATAGTTTTGTGTACCAATTAACGAATATTCTGACAAGTAACTTACATGAAGTTTTATAAATGTATACCATTAATAATCAAATCAAAATCTTTGTAACTTTATTTTTTATAGCTTGTTATAGAATTATTAATAATATTTTTTCTTTTAACTGTGACTGTTAATAGTAATAAGTATAATAGTTTTTAAATATAATATAATATATTATATAAAACATAGAAACATTGTGCATTAAAACCATTTAAGCTTAATAAAATATAATGAAGATAATATGTAGTAAAGAATTTATAAGAAAAGGGTTTCATGCAGTAGAAAATGTTATATCCGGTTCAAATATAAACCCAATGTTACAAAATGTTAGAATTATTGCTAATAATAACACCTTAGAATTATCAACAACAGACATGGAAGTCAGTGTCAGTTATTTAATTGATTCTGTTGAAGTGATAACACCTGGTAAAATGATTGGACCAGAAATACAGATTTCTTCAATTGTTAAAGAATGGACAGAAGAAACTATAGAAATAACTGAAGAAGACAAAAAATGTGTAATAAAAGGAAAGGATAATTTTTTTAAGATTTTCTGTTCAGACCCGGAAGGTTTTCCAACAATTCCCAAATTTATTGAAGAAGAATATATAGAGATAGATAAAAATGTTCTCCTGGATATGATAAAAAAAACAGCATTTATTATTTTAGGGGATAGAACAAAACATGGAACAAGCGGAATTTTTCTAGACATAAGTGATAATCAAATAAAAATGGTTACAAATGATGGAAGAAGGCTTAGTGAGGTAAAGAAGAAAATAAATAATCCTCATAGTATTTCAAAAAACTGCATAATACCAATAAAGGGTATATTACAAATGCAGAGAATTGCAGGAGAACAGGAAGAGGATTTAATAAAATTAAGAATAGAAGAAAAACGCATATTTATAAAAACAAAACACTCAACATTATGCTCTCAGCTGTTGGAAGGACAATATCCAAAGTATGAGGAAGTAATCCCAACTAATCTTGACAAAAAAATATACATGGATAGAAACCAATTTTCATCGGCTATTCGTAGAGTGTCTATTATGACAACTGAAGAGTATAAATTACTGAGATTTAAATTTTCAGGTGAAATACTTGAAATAAGATGTTTGTCACCGGATGTAGGAGAGTCTAAGACTGAAATTCCAATAGAATATTCAGGAGAAGATATGGAGATAGGTTTGAATCCAGAGTTTTTATTAGATTATCTTAAAAATGTAGATTGTGACAGGATTTTGTTAGAGTTAAAAGACCAGGGAACAGCCGGGAAGTTAAAGGTTGGAACTGGATGTATTTATGTAGTAATGCCTATGAGCCTCGGAGAAGAATAGTAAATATTATGAAACAGTTCAGAAGAAACAACACAGAAGCGAAGAAGCTGGGTGATATATTGAGTAACTCAGTAACGTTGGTAAAAAGAGCAGGAAAGCAAAATAAAAACCTGAGAGAAAAATGGAAAATTGTGGCTGGTGAATTAATATCAGGTCACACGGAAGTAAGCGTGGTTAAGAGCGGAGTTCTTTACGTAGAGGTTGATTCAGCAACATGGCTCCATCATTTATCTTCATTCAAAAAAGAAGAGTTGTTAACATCAATACAGAAAGAATTTAAAATAGGATATATATCAGATATAAAATTTAGAGTAGGAAATTTTTAATAAGAAGGAATTTGAGGTTTAAGTGGAATGAGTGAAATAGAAAAATATGATGCAACTTCTATAAAGGTTTTAGAAGGAATAGAAGCCGTAAGAAAAAGACCAGCTATGTACATAGGAGATATAAGCGAGAAGGGTTTGCACCATTTGATAGAGGAGGTGGTTTGCAACAGCGTAGACGAAGCCATGGGAGGGTTCTGTGATAATATTACGGTAAAGTTGAATATTGATGGAAGTGTCATGGTTCTGGATGATGGAAGAGGTATTCCCGTGGATGAACATCAGGAAATGAAGAAGCCGGCGTTGGAGGTGGTGATGACGACTTTACATGCCGGTGGAAAGTTTGAGGGTAAAAGCTATAAAGTATCCGGCGGATTACATGGAGTTGGGATATCAGTAGTAAACGCGCTGAGTGAGTGGCTGGAGGTAGAAGTACGGAGAAATGGGCATATGTATGTACAACGATATGAGCGTGGAGAGACAAAAACGGCACTCGAGGAGAGAGGAGCTACAAAGAAAAAAGGAACAAAGATTATTTTTAAACCAGACAGCTCTATATTTGAAACAGTAGAAATTAGTTACGATATTGTCAAAAAAAGAATTAGAGAACTCGCCTTTCTTAATAAAGGACTTTGTATTACCATTATAGATGAAAGAACAGATACGGAAGAGATATTTAAGTATGATGGTGGAATCAAGATATTTATAGAGGAAATGAACAAAGGGAAAGATCTGATCCACAAAGATGTGATACATTTTGAAGGTAAAGAAAAGGACATAGCAGTGGAGTGTGCAATGCAATATAACGATGGTTACAGTGAGAGCGTATTCTCTTTTGCTAATAATATAAATACAATTGAGGGCGGAACACATTTAAGTGGTTTCAGGACAGCATTGACAAGAACATTAAATATGTACGCAAAAAATGCAAAGTTATTGAAGGACGGCAAGGCGCCAACAGGTGATGATTACCGGGAGGGTCTTACTGCCATTATAAGCGTAAAAGTTCCGGAACCACAGTTTGAAGGACAGACAAAGACAAAGCTGGGAAACAGAGATGTCCAGGGATTGGTAGAGGCATTGGCAAATGAGCATTTGAGTACATATTGCGAGGAGAATCCTAAATCTGCAAGGATCATAGTAGGCAAAGTATTGGAAGCTTCAAGAGCAAGGGAGGCTGCCAGAAAGGCGAGAGAGTTAACAAGAAGAAAGGGAGCGCTTTCCGGGTCGGATTTGCCGGGAAAACTTGCGGATTGTTCCAGTGATGATGTAGAGTCTACAGAATTATTTATAGTAGAGGGTATATCCGCGGGTGGAACGGCAAAGCAAGGTAGAGATAGAAGAAATCAGGCAATATTACCGCTTAAAGGGGTGATCCTGAATGTTGAAAAAGCAAGAGTGGAAAAGATGCTGAACAATGAGGAGATTAGAACTCTTATAAGTGCTATTGGGACGGGCATAGGTATCGATGAATTTGACCCAGAAAAACTAAGGTATGGGAAAATTGTCATAATGACGGATGCGGACGTAGATGGTGCGCATATTCGAACATTGTTATTAACATTTTTCTTTAGACAAATGCCAGAGTTAATAGATAGAGGAAATATTTTTATAGCGCAACCACCACTATACAAGATAAAAAGGAAAAAAAGGCAGGAGTATGTATATGGAGATAAAGAGTTGCAAGATTCTTTGATAAACATTGGTATCGATGAAGCGGTTGTTGAGACATGTGATAAAGAATCAATAAAACTATCCGGTGATAAACTGAAAAAATTCCTTGGCCTTTTAGAAAAAATGGAAGAGTATAACTGGCACTTTATTAAAAAGAAACAACAGAGTAAAAAGAGCCTCTCTTTCAGGGAATATCTGGAAAAAAATGAAAACGGTAATTTTCCGAAGTATAGGGTCGCGTACAATGGACACGAAAAATATATTTTCTCTGATGATGAGTTGAATCGTTTAGTAAAGGAGCTGCAGGAACAGAAAGGTGACGATGTTGAAGTAAAGAGTGTTGATGAAGAAAATGATACAAACGGTAAAGATTCAATAGAAGTACAGGAGTATCATGAAAGTGGAGAAATTGCGAATACCGTAAAAATGATAGAGAAAGAGGGATTTAAAGCAGAAGACTTTTTTAAAGGACTGGAAGAAAATGCACCACCGCGAGCAAAGTTGGTTTATGACGATATAGCGTCGGATATCTACTCACTGGGAGAGCTCCTGCCAAACATAAAAGAGTTGGGGAAAAAGGGTCTTGATATTCAGAGATACAAGGGTCTTGGAGAGATGAATGCAGAGGAGCTGGCGTTAACCACAATGAACTCTTCATCAAGGACCTTATTGAGAGTGAAGATAGAAGACGCGATAAAGGCGGATGAAACATTCACTATATTGTCCGGAAAGGACGTTAAACAGAGACGGGAATATATTGAGACACATGCATTGGATGTTAAAAACCTGGATATTTAACAGGTAAATAACACAAAGATTATAAATTGTTATTATTTATCCCACTCTCCTGTAAATACAATTTCCGCAGGACCAGTCATGTAGGTTTTATTATCATCTGTCCATTCCACCATTAATTTTCCTCCTGGAAGCAGTGTGTTTACTACTCTTTCTGTAAGGTTGTTCAGGACACACGCGACACCTGTAGCGACTGCCCCAGTGCCGCACGCAAGTGTTTCTCCGGAGCCTCTTTCCCAGGTGCGCATTTTAACCTTATCAGCAGAAATCAGTTGTACAAAATGGGCATTAATTCTTTCCGGAAAAAGTTCATGGTTTTCAATAGCTTTACCTGTAACTTCTAAATCTATTGAATCAACGTTATCAACAAAGGTAATGCAGTGAGGATTACCCATGGAAACACATGTAATTTGTAAAACAGCATTATTAACCTGAAGCGGTTCATTTATAACCTGTGTATTGTCACCGAGCATCGGTATCTCATTTCTAAGTAATTTTGGGGCTCCCATTTCTACTCTAACCTGTGTAACTTCGTCATTGTCGATTGTAAGTTTTATTGTCTTCAACCCAGCAGACGTTTCAATTGTCATTCGATCACTTTTCTTTAATCCGTATTCATACATATATTTTGCCACGCACCTGATACCGTTACCGCACATCTGTGCTTCGCTACCATCCGCATTAAAAATACGCATCCTGGCGTCTGCTACTTGTGATGGCACTATCAGTATCAATCCATCACTACCGATACCAAAGTGTCTGTTGCTTACTGCGATTGACAGTTCTGCCGGATTGTCTATCTTTTCTTCAAAACAGTTGACATATACATAATCATTCCCTATTCCCTGCATTTTAGTAAATTTCAATTAGTATCTCCCTCATAATCGGTTGATCACAGTTTGCATATTTCAATTAATTATTTTACTGATTTTAGCAAAGCAGTTTTTTTTGTCAACTTATAGTAATACAAAGTAAAAAGTGCCTACCCGTCTGCCAATCAGTTCTTGCAGGGAGTTTGAAATGAACTAACGATGTAGAATTGTTTTTTTGAGGTAGTACAGTGACCGCCTGGCCACCTGCCTGTTGGGCGAATGTTACTGTTTTAAAACTCATCATACGTATGGATGCACTCCATATTTTTTATGCTTGCACTGTTTTAATAACGTAGTAGAATTACACCAAATAATTTAATTATATAGTTTTTTTGCTGAGAAAGCGACTTAACTTGAAATACAAATCAGTCAGGATAAAAATATGCGTACAATGATTACAGGTGGAGCTGGGTTCCTTGGCTCACATCTATGCGATTATCTGCTTGAAAAAGGACACGATGTAATATGTATTGATAATTTATTAACCGGCTCAGCTCAAAATATTGAACACTGTATTGGTAATCCGAACTTTAAATTTATTAAACATAATGTGAGTGAATATATTTATGTTGGAGGTGAGATAGACAACGTCCTGCATTTTGCGTCACCTGCTAGCCCTTTAGATTACTTAAAATTGCCGATACAGACCCTAAAGGTCGGTTCATTAGGAACGTTGAATGCTATTGGAGTTGCAAAACTTAAAAAAGCAAAATTTTTTCTAGCGTCTACGTCGGAAGTCTACGGTGATCCACTTGTTCATCCACAAAAGGAGGATTACTGGGGAAATGTAAATCCGGTTGGTCCAAGAGGAGTGTATGATGAAGCAAAGAGATTTGCAGAGGCTATGGTTATGGCATATCACAGGAGCCACGGAGTAGATACGAGGATTGTGAGAATATTTAACACTTATGGTCCCAGGATGAGGGTGAATGATGGAAGGGCGCTGCCCGCATTTATTTCACAGGCAATTAACGGAGAAGATTTAACGGTCTTTGGTGATGGATCACAGACACGAAGTTTTTGTTATGTCTCAGATTTAGTAGAAGGAATTTACAGATTGTTGATTACAGATATTAATGAACCGGTAAATATTGGAAACCCAACAGAGATAACTTTATTAGATTTTGCAAAAGAGATAATAAGTATGACAGGGAGTAAAAGTGAAATCACCTTCAAACCACTGCCTATCGATGATCCAAAGTGCAGGCAACCTGATATTACTAAAGCGAAGACACTTTTGAATTGGGAACCAAAGGTTTCTCGCAGCGAAGGATTGAAAAAAACCATAGACTATTTCCAGAGTGTCTTAAAAAAATAATTCATTCCTTTACATTAAGATAAGGATTTCGAGGATGGTTTGACATATTTCTGGGAATCATGAAGAAAACATAGTACTTTTAAGACACATGATTTAGACGTGCGATTTCATTTGACAGGAATGGAAGATAAAAAAAATAGATGATACTGGCTGAATGGTCTATCGTTACCAAATACATCAGACTGCTAAAAGCATGCGGGAATCCATTTTGTATATGAAAATAGTTTGTGTAAACTTGATAGTTATCATATTTAATACATGTTGCCTCAGCGAATTAGTAAGTGCAGGATATAGTCATAGCATAAACAGATCTGCCAGTAGTATTCAACAGTGAACAGCAAAAAACTTTGATCTCGTCACTTTATACAAACCAATATATCCTGAAATACCTGATTTGCTTAGTAAGGTTACTGCTCTTTATCCAGCTCGAAAGCGTTATGCACTGCATTTAAGGCTTTCTCTGCCTGGTCTTCTTCTATAACACAAGATATTTTAATCTCTGAAGTACTGATCATTTGTATGTTTATTTTTTCATCAGACAGCGTCTTGAACATTTTTTCTGCTATTCCACAGTGAGATCTCATTCCTATTCCCACAACTGAGAGTTTTGCTATTTTGTCATCAGCAACGATCTCTTTTGCTTTGATTTCTCCCTTTATTCTTTCTGTTGTCTTCAAGGCAAGTGGCAGGTCTTCTTTGCTTACAGTAAACGTTAAATCTGTTAATCCATGAGCGCTGGCATTCTGAATAATCATATCAACATTTATTTTTTCTTTTGCCAGTTCGTGAAAGATATTGGCTGCCTGTCCAGGTTCATCAGACACGCCGATTATAGTTATTTTTGCATCATTTTTTGATACGGTTGCTCCACTGACAACGATATTCTCCATTTCTTTTACCTCTTTGCATATAAGGGTTCCTGTGCCGTTATTAAAACTGGGTCTTACCCGTATCGGGACATTATATTTTTTAGCAAACTCAATCGATCGTACATGTAGAACTTGTGCACCCATGCTTGTCAGTTCCAGTATTTCATCATAAGATATTTTATTCAGCCTTCTTGCGTTGGGAACGGTTCTTGGGTCTGCTGTGCATATTCCATCAACGTCGGTATATATATCACACATGTCCGCGTTGAGTAAAGCGGCCAGTGCCACAGCGCTGGTATCAGAGCCTCCACGTCCCAGAGTCGTTATATTGTCATTTTCGTCTACTCCCTGATATCCGGCTACCACTACTATTTTATTTTCAGATAATTCTTCTTTTATTCGATCATCTTTTATATTAACGATTCTTGCTTTTGTGTGAAAACTGTCGGTTGTTATTCCAATCTGTCTTCCTGAAAAGGAGACTGCTGGCACACCTAAGGAATGGATTGCCATTGCCATAAGAGCACTTGACATCTGCTCACCCGTGGAAAGTAGCGAATCCAGTTCGCGTGTAGAAGGTTCTTTATTAATTTCATAAGCCTGCTTTAGTAATTCATCTGTCATTTTTCCCTGTGCGGAGACAACAACGACAATATTGCTGCCGGCAGCGTGTGCCTCAACGGCTCGTTTTGCCGCAGCTTTCATGCGTGCGGCATCTGCTACAGAAGTTCCACCAAATTTTTGGACAATTAATTGCATTGTTTATATAATCCTACTCCAGATTAGCGTGTCTTTTCATCATTTCAACTTCTTCTCTGTTCAGTAATCGTACGAGTGATAAAATAACAGCGTCAAGGTATACAAGACATGCCTGCTCAAATAGTGTACTGCGAAATTGTGCTGTTAGTTGAGATTGTATAACCTGGTCGGAATCACTTGCCGGTATTTCTATTGTCAGGTCTGCATACTTAGATAATTCAGAGTCAGGATGTGCTGTAATTACGACAACCAGTGCGTTCAGTCGTTTTGCAAGACCCGCAATATGACAGGTAATAGAGGTTGTACCGGAACTGCTACATGCAATAAGCATATCACCTTCATCAATATTTGGAGTTGTTGTCTCACCAACTACATGGCATGAGAACTCTATGTGAGTAAGACGCATTGCAAATGTTCTGGCAACGAGCCCCGAACGACCTTGACCGGTTACAAATATATTTTTAGAAGAATCTATGGCAGCGATAAACTTTTTAAATTCATCTTCTTTAATTCCGTCCAGAACATAGTCTATCTCATTAATTATAGTCTTTGTTGTGGATTTAATACTCGATTCGATGTTATCAGGGTCTGTTATCTTCATAATAGTTTAAGACAAATTCTATCAATTAAATATAAAAATTTCAAGAAGTAGGTGTGTGGAATATACAAAAAAAGAGTTTCTCTCCGTTTTTAATTAACGGTGATAAATTTTTTGTTGCTATGAATAGTATTAATTGTTAGTATTCGACTGCTTTAATACTAATAAAAATCCCTTAACTTTTGGATACTTTTTATGGAATTCGCTTTTATTGGTCAAATTATAGGACTTTACAAGTTGGTACTTATCGTAAGGATAGCTTTGTCGTGGATTCCTCACAATCCACATAACCCGGCAATAACATTTCTTTATAAAATAACAGAGCCGGTACTAGAACCTGTCAGGCGTGTTATTCCCGCTATTGGAGGAATAGACATCTCTCCTATTATTGTGTTTATCGGCCTCAGTTTTATTAAAGGGATTTTCACTTAATCACAAAAAGATAGTAATTCTTGATGGGATGGTACATTTCTCTCTACTACTACACTCCTAAATTTCATAGTTTTTTTGTTTAACCTGAGCGAATATAACTATTTACACAAAACAAAATTGTTGTAAAATTATATGCAAACAGGGCGCAAATCATTTTATCTAATAAATATTTCTGAATAGCAGAAAAAGGTAAGGTGTTAATTATATTGATGGTGAACAGAGTAATCGTTGTTGTTCTTGATAGTGTTGGAATCGGCCAATTGCCGGATGCTCATAAATTTGGGGATGTCGGTAGCAACACACTGGTAAATACCGCCAAAGCAGTTGGAAGACTGAATATCCCTAATATGGAACGCCTGGGCATTGGTAAGATTGAAGATATTGCTGGTGTTTCAAAGGACGTTAATGAGATGGCTTTTTACGGCAAGATGGGTGAGGCATCAGTAGCCAAAGATACAACGTCCGGTCACTGGGAGATTATGGGTGTTATAACAGACAGACCTTTTCCAACCTACCCCAGTGGATTTCCGGAAGAGGTGATTGAACAATTTTCCAAATCTATTGGCCGATCTATATTGGGTAATAAAACGGCATCGGGAACAGAAATAATAGAGGAGTTGGGCGCTGAACATATTGAAACAGGTTTTCCAATTGTATATACATCTGCTGATAGTGTTTTCCAGATAGCTGCGTGCGAGGATATCATATCGGTAGAATCTTTATATGAAATATGTAATTGTGCTCGAGACATACTAAAAGGTGAGCATAATATCGGTCGGGTTATTGCCAGGCCATTTATAGAAGAAAACGGAACTTATACACGGACAGAGAGGCGCAGAGACTTTTCATTGCCGCCTTCAGAAGATACGGTGTTGGATAAGGTCGCAATAAGCGGGTATGAAGTAGTGGGTGTTGGTAAGATCGGTGATATCTTCGCGCATAGGGGACTGACAAGGGAAATACACGCATATAACAATCAAGAGGGTATGCAGAAGACAATAGGATGTGTTAAGGAGAATTTTAAGGGTATCATTTTTACGAATTTGATAGACTTCGATATGAAATATGGCCATAGGAATGATCCGAAAGGTTATGCAGGTGCTCTGGAGGAATTTGATCAGCGTTTGCCGGAGCTTATTGATACATTAAAACCTGATGACATTCTCATTATTACCGCTGACCACGGATGTGATCCTACTATGCCAGGTACAGATCATTCTCGTGAGTATGTTCCTCTGCTGGTTTATGGAAAGAAATTAAATAAGCCTCACTCACTCGGTATTCGTACATCATTTACGGATGTTGGTGCCACTATCTCAGAGATATTACTTAAGCAGAAACTCGATAATGGAAAAAGTTTTTTTGCTGAATTGATAAACAGTTAAGTCTTATGCAGGGCCGTAGGAACCGCAAAGAGAGGCTGTATTTTTTCACCACCCCCCCTTTTTTTTGCAATAAAATTAAGTTTTAGGCCATTTTTTTCTCTGTGTTTTACTTCTACGGTTAAAAAGATTTTGTTGAGCTAAAATGAAGAAAAATTTAAAATATCATTTTGTGGGGATTGGTGGAATTGGTATGAGTGCGCTAGCGCAGATTACTAAATCGCAGGGTCATTTTGTAGGCGGTTCTGACAGAAGAAATGATAAAAAGCAGACCCCGGAAGTTTTTCATAAACTGGAATCTCAGGGCATTAAACTTTCTCCACAGGACGGAACGGGTGTTGATAATGAGACCGACTTTATTGTTATTTCCAGTGCGGTAGAAGAAGATAACCCTGATCTGCAAGTTGCGAAGCAGGAGAATATTCAAATCATCAGAAGATCTGATTTGCTTAGCAGCCTTTTCAACAATAAAAAACACGGAATTGCCATAGGAGGCAGCAATGGAAAGACTACGGTTTGCGGAATGACATCGTGGATACTTGACAGTGCCGGTCATGATCCAACAGTTGTTGGTGGAGGGTATGTAAAAAACGTTGTTACAGATAAGTTATTAGGTAACTCCAGGTTTGGCAATTCAGAAACTATTATCATTGAGGCAGATGAGAGTGACGGCAGCCTGATCAAGTATATTCCAAAGATTTCAGTTATTACAAATATATCCAAAGACCACAAGACTGTAGAAGAACTTGGGGATCTATTCAGTAAGTTTGCTGAAAACACATCTGATACCGTGATAATTAACGAAAACTGTGCTCATCAAATAAAAATTAACAATAACTCTAAAAAAGTCCTCAAGTTTGGTGAAGATAGTGTATCAGATATCATTGCTTCTGAAATTTCCTGCAACGCTTTTGGTTCAAGATTTAAGATAAAAGAGAGTGATTTTGAGATAAATATTCCGGGTCTATATAACGTTCATAACGCACTTGCCGCTATTGCCGCAGCACAGGCAGAGGGTGTCTCGGATACAGAGATAAAGCAAGCATTGAAAACGTTTAAAGGCACTAAAAGAAGAATGGACGTTGTTGGTGAGAAAAACGGAATAAAAGTCATAGATGATTATGCGCATAACCCGAAAAAAGTTCAGGCGGCAATTGATGCCGTAAGGCTAATCAGTGAACGTTTAATAATAGTGTTTCAACCGCATGGTTATGGTCCAACAGAATTTATGAAAGAAGAACTAATCGCTGCCTTTGCCGGAAAGTTATTACCGACCGATGTATTGTTTATGCCGGAAATTTTTTATGCGGGTGGAACGGCAAATAAAAAAATATCTTCGAGCGATATTATCAAAGAGTTGAAAAAAAGAGGTAAAAACGCATTTTTTGTTCCAGATAGAGAGGACATTGTAACTGAAGTTGAGAAGAGAGCAACTCAAAACAATTGCGTAATTGTTATGGGAGCAAGAGATGATTCACTCACGGACTTTTGTCACGCTATTCTTAGAGCGTTATAGGAATATAATTTAGATTATAATTGACAGTATCAGGTATGAAGCACAAAAGCGTACCTCATAAATTATTTTATTTTTACCAGATCAAAAGGAAACTCTAACTCATTTCCATCCGGAGACGTAATTAACAATTTTAATGTAGAGTTCTGGTTTATGTTTTCAACCGGAAATTTATATACACATCCAGCCACAAATGCCGGTTCTTCCGGGTAAAAGCGACTAGGCTCTGCGTAATCCGGAAAATATGAAAACATCGGATAAATCGGTTTATCTTCAGAATAGAGAATAGCATTATAGCCTTTTGCAAATTCCATGTATTCACCAAAAACGGATACGACAAAAGTCAGGCTATCTTTAAAATGTAATGCCCTTAATATCTCCCCTTCAGATAGTTCACGTTTTTCAACCGTTGCTTTCTTTGCTTTAAAAGCGACATTGTGATAAGGTGTCCACAATGTGGCCCAATCATCCTTATCATCAAGATGAACAACCCATGGCTTGGCAAAATTTGTAGGGCTCAACAGTTTATTTTTTTTCCCATATTCAATTGCTTCATTTATCTGTTCAGGTGTTAAATCAAGAGATATGCTATAGGCGGTTTTGCCAATCAGACATACCGTAGTAATAAAAGCTAATAAAAGAGTTCTTTTTAACATTAATTGTTCCTCCGTATTAAAATCCTTTTTCCTTTTTTATCTCTTCGTAGGCATTATTAATTATCTGAAACTTATCACTGGCAAGCCTGGTAAATTCATCTCCCAGGTGCGAGACTCTATCCGGATGATACTGTTTGGAGAGATGTCTGTACGATTTTTTAATATCTTCCATTGAAGAGTTTCTGGTAACATTTAGAATTCGGTAGTGTTTGTCGTTATCACTGCAAAATTCTGCTCGTATCTCGAACGCATCGTCTGCATTAATCTCTACAAAACTGATAATATCGTTTATCATCCTCTCTTCGTTTGGATGCAATACCTTATCGGCAAACGCAACCAGATAGACAATCCGCAATAAAGAGAGCCTCTCTTCATAACTGGAATACTGTTTGAATTCGTAGCTTACTGCCCGTAGATCCAAGTCTACTCGAGAAGTCTGGTTTATTAAATTTCTGATAAAACTTAGGTCTTCTCCCTGAAACCCAAAACTTACAAACGCCCTTTCAATAACATTGATTTCCTGTGTACTTACACGTCCATCCGCTTTGGCAATCGATACAAGTATTCCAACTAAATGTGTTATGAAATTTAAGGACTTTTCCTGATTGCTTGAGGGCATTCCTATGGGTGTTTGTTTTAGAGACTTATCAAAAAAATCTCCTGTCATTGTGCCGAGGATTGCCCCAAAAGGGCCGCCAAAAAGAAATCCCAGGCCCGCACCAATTGCTTTACCTTTCCATTTCAAAGTCAATGTCCTTTCAAGCTATTCAGCCGTATCTCCCATTACCTGTTTTTCTGGATATGGGTTTTTTCTAAATCTTTCTGTATCTGTTTTTCTTTAATCCTGTCCTGCGCAATTTCTATGTTAAATTTTGCTTCCAGTTTACTGGGGTCGAGCACCAGGACTTCTTCCCATTTTGCTATTGCTTTTTCAAAGTTCTCTTCTCTATATAGATGAATTGCTTTGTTCAGCAGCTCTTCGACAAGAGATGATTTACGTTGTTCTTGTGTTTCTTTTATCAGACTTTTTCTGCTTTGTTGTGTATTATTATTTTCTGTTTTAATTTTTGTGACGGTATCAACAGTGTTTTCTGTTCGTGCCACGGTCTCACTTGTTGCTTCCAGTATTTCCAGTTTTGCCTTGAGGTTGCTATTCTCTGATCCAATTTCAGCCAGACGTTTATTGATTTTTTCAAGTGAAAGTTTTGTTTTTTCCAGTTCTTTTTTTAATCGATTTCGCGTGGTGTTATTCGATACCTGTGCTTTTTCGAGAGTAGACTGTTTATCCTTTATTTGTGAGTATTCTTCATTTAACTGTTTCTTAACAGCTTCCAGCTCACTGAATTTTTTCTTTAATTCATAATTTTCCGTTGTCAGGCTTCCAAGGCTATAAGATAAAGTTGCCACTTTTTCTTCCAGCACATCCATTCTTTCCTCTTTATTTTTATTATTTCTGTTTTTGTTGCTTTCATCTTTGTCTTTTCTTAAAAAATTTTTATTTAATTGGAAACATCCTGAGTTAAATAATCCGGCAAAAATAACAAGAATTGTAAATATGTACAGGTATTTAGAGTTTTTTTTGTTCACAGCATCCCCCCTAATGATCATGTGGTTTTTATGTCCTGGAGTTTTAGAATTGCTATTTGTGAGATTGCCAGTTCTTCAATTTTTCTGGTTTGGTGTAAAATGTGCTCCCAGTCTTTTGTTGTTCCTGTTGCAAACCCCTTTTTCAACCTGCTTTCCAGCTTTTTCAGGTCGGTTTCTAATAACTTAAGCCTGCTTTTTATATCTTCCATTATTATAATGATCTAAATACAAAGGTGGGATACCGAAAAAAACTACAAGTTAATTCTACTTAACATCCAACCGATGTCAAATATTTTCTACTCTTGACTTGCTTAACCAGGAGGGATATAGTTTTGTCATGTTGCAATTAAGAAAACAGGTTGCTGGTGTTATCAGAGATTTCAATCTTTTCAATGATAAGGACAGAATCATATTAGGTGTTTCCGGTGGACCGGATTCTGTTGCGTTGTTGAGCCTTATTTATAATGTAAGGCGTGTAAATCCTCCTTATTCTACAATTTTCATCGCACATTTGAACCATTCACTCAGGGGTAGAGAATCAGATGGAGATGGACAGTTTGTAAGTTCTCTTGCGGATAAATACAAAATACAACTCATTGCAGAAAAAAGGGACGTTAGAGAAATAGCGCGGGAGCGTAAGATGTCACTGGAAGAAACTGCACGGGATGTGAGATATAAGTTCTTTGAGAATGCGGCAAAAAGTGTGGGTGCTAATGTTATTGCGGTTGGTCACAATGCCGATGACAATGCCGAAACAATTTTGCATAGAATAATCCGGGGTACCGGTATTACAGGCGTAAGTGGAATAAGACCAAAACGAAAACTTACACCCACTTCAACCATTAACCTTGTTCGTCCCCTGCTGTTTACATGCCGTAAAGATATTATTGCTTATCTGGAGGAAAAAAATATTACTTACAGGGTTGATTCGACAAATATAGAAAAAGATAAATTAAGAAATAAGATCAGACTGGAACTTATTCCGCACCTTGAAAAAAATTATAATCCAAAGATAAAAAAGTCCCTGGTTACGTTAGGTGAAACGGCAATACAAAATTGTGATTACCTGGAAAAAGAAACAAATGTTTTATTCAAAAGCGTATTAATAAATAGAGAGGCGAAAACAGAGACACATATAGATAAAATAGTATTGGATATAAATAAATTAAAAGAGTCATCTCAGATTTTGCAACAGATGATTGTTAAAGAGGTAATCATCCGGTTAAACATTCCTCTCAAGAAGATAGGCAACAAAAACTATAAAAATATTCTAAACCTTCTTAATTCTAAAAAAACAGAGATAAACCATATGATTAAGGAGTACCTGAATATCAGGAGAGAGGAAAATGAGTTGTGCTTTTCCAGAAATAAATTTTATGTGGAAGAACGACCTGTTTTAAGCGAAACTGAAATAAAAATTCCGGGAGAAACAGAGCTTGTTGATATGAATTATCAGGTAAAAACAGAGATCAGGGAGATCAAAAATAATTTCCTGGAAGAGTTCAAACAAAAGAAAACAAGCAAAGAAGAAGCTGTTGATTTTGATAAGGTCAGTATGCCGCTCACAGTCAGGACGAGAAGGCAGGGAGATAAGTTTTGGCCGTTAGGTTCTCAGGGGGTTAAGAAAATAAAAGATTTTTTTATAGATAATAAAGTTCCTGTGATGGACCGGGATGCTATCCCGTTAGTAACGATGAACGGACAGCCAGTGTGGATAGTGGGGTTTCGTATTGATGATCGTATTCGGGTTTCGGAGGAAACAACAAAATTATTAATGATGAAGTTTGAGGAGAGAACGACTCATATATAAGTGCTTATATTCGTATGGTTTTTGATAAACCCATGAACATACGCGGCATAAAGAAGAAGATCAAAACGATATCAGACGTTCTTTCTTATGGAAGCCGGATTAAGTAGTAGACCAATAGGAATTCCTTGATGATGGCATAGTTCTTAAATATTATTGGGAGAGTTCTGGTATTTTTACATAACCAGCTCCCGGATGGAGGTAAAACAAATATGAAAAAGTATTTACTATATTTCTTAATAACATCACTAGCTCTTCTTTCTGGCCGGGTGACACAAGCAGAGGAAGCAAATCCACAAAAAATAACCTTGCGTTCATCCTACATGAATTTATCTGTTTCTGAAGTACAGTCAATGCCAAATCTTTATATACGAAAATTTGATGAGTGGGGATTTTACGGACACAGCACAATCATTCACCGCTACGAGAAAAAGTCGATAAAAGGAGACAATGTGGTAATAGATCATACAACGGGGCTTATGTGGCTCCAGTCGGGTTCAAAAGAGTATATGCAGTGGGTTGCAGCAAAAGCATGGATAAGGAATTTGAATACCCGAAAGTATGGAGGCTATAACGACTGGAGATTCCCTACTATAGAGGAAGCAGCATCACTGCTTGAACCTGGCAAGACGAATGCCCTCCATATAGATCCAATCTTTGACAAGGAACAGTGGGGTATCTGGTCCGGTGATAAACGAGGCAGTAGCACCTGGAGTGTCTACTTCAGCCTTGGTAACGTACGCTGGCGCTACAAAAACCGATATGTTCGTCCGGTCCGTTCACTCAATTGATATTCAGCAGACGGTTATTCTTGATTTTGAAAAATACTTGTGTTGGCATCAGGCAAGTTGGACATGTATCAATGTATAGATTGTTGTTTATGTGTTATCTTACTATTTATAATCTCGGTTCTTCAGATTAAAAAAAGGGTAAAAGAAAAAACCCACCATTAAGGTGGGTTTTTAAATGCTCCTCGGGTAGGTATCCTACGCTCTTGACCTTCGGAGTACCTTTGGATCAACTCTTTTTTTTACTGCCAGTTCTAATTAAAGTCTTTAGTCTGTTTTTCTGCCCTTGGTAATATCTTTTGCTAAAGCAACAGAAACTAGCCTTTTATATGCAAATGCTTTTCCCGAACCAGACTTCAAATATTTTTCAAAATTTTTCGACTGTTTCTCTGTTTCGAAAGCACCATACCACACTAATTCCCAAGGCAAATGTGGCTTAGTGCTCTTCACCTTTCCTTCGTTATGTAATTTTATTCTGGCTTTTAAATTTTTTGTAGAGCCAGAATAAAAGATGTGAGACTTTAAGCTTAATAGAATATAACAATAATGCATGTTGTTTAATTTATTAGCAAAAGCCGGTACTACCGTTATTGGGAAATGTCAGCTACAGAATGGCAATAGCCACTCTGTAGCTTTAGCGAAAGATGGCTCCTCGGGTAGGATTCGAACCTACAGCCTAGTGGTTAACAGCCACCCACTCTACCATTGAGCTACCGAGGAATTTATTTGTCATTAGATTATTATAAGCAGAATATTACAACATTATAACATGAAAATCAACAATTACAATTTAACTACTGCTGTTACAATTACAATAATCCAGAATTTTTGAAATTTCCGACTTTAATCGGTCGCGTCCAGCAATTATGTCGATAAATCCATGCTTAAGCATCGATTCTGCAGATTGAAATCCTTTGGGAAGCGTTTTTCTGATCGTCTCTTTAATAACTCTTGGGCCAGCAAATCCCACAAGAGCACCGGGTTCTGCGATTATAATGTCTCCTTGCGAAGCAAAGCTTGCCATGACACCTCCTAATGTCGGATCAGTAAGCACAGAGATAAAAAGTAATCCCGCATCTTGAAGCCTGGCGATAGCGGCACATGTCTTTGCCATTTGCATAAGAGAAAATGCGCCTTCATGCATTCTTGCTCCTCCTCCGGAACCGGAGACTATGATAAGTGGCAATTTCAGTTTCAATGCCATTTCTGCTGCTCTCGCAATTTTTTCTCCTACTACTGACCCCATACTCCCCATTATAAAGCTTGAATCCGTAACACAAAAAATAACATCCTTTCCATCAATAGTGCCCTTCCCAACCGTTGCGGCTTCATTTAACATTGTTTTTTTCTGTTCACTTATAACACGATCTTTATATTTTATACGGTCCTTAAATTTCAAGGGATCAGCAGGCACCATATCATTCCAGTATTCTTCAAAACTGTCTTTATCCAGTGTGATATCTATTCGCTCTTTTGTTGTGATCCTGAAGTGATGATTACATTCCGGACAAACATTATGTTTCTCTTCCACCTTTTTTTTATAAACTACGCTTTTACACCCATCGCACCTTTGCCATAATCCGTCAGGTATATTTTTTTTCTTTCTAAAGAACAATTATTTATCTCCCACAACATTTCTATTAAAACGTTTGTATTTCCGGCTAAAGAGAGCCTCCGCTTTTCATAAACTGATAAGAGTTCTCATTTGCTTCTTTACGGAGGGCTTCTATTGCGTCTTTATAGTCATCCTTACCAAATATAGAGGTTGCAGCGGCGAAAACATTTGCACCGGCAGATGCCGCATCAGCAATAGTTTCCGGTTTTATACCGCCATCCACCTCAATATCAAGATTTTCAGGAGCAATTTCCCTCAATTTTTTAATTTTTTCACATACATATTTCTTGAATGCCTGACCTGAAAACCCCGGATATACTGTCATTACAAGAAGCATGTCTATCGCTCCAAGTAGTTTTTCAACAACCTGTCCCTGGGTATCAGGGTTAATGGCAATTCCTGCTTTTAGTCCCCTGTTTTTAATTAAATTGATAACACTCAAAGGATCATCTGTTGCCTCGATATGAAAAGTCAAGATATCATCCTTGTCTGTCTTCTGTGTAAACGACTCCACATATTTATCCGGATTCTCAATCATGAGATGGATGTCCAGGGGAACGTTGGTAATTTTTTTTATTCCTTCAACGATAAATGGCCCCATTGTAATATTTGGTACAAAATGACCATCCATAACATCTATATGAATTAAGTCAACACCAGCCTGTTCTACCCTCTTAATTTCATTACCCAGCTGAGTTGAATCGGCAGAAAGTATTGACGCAGATATTTTTATTTGCATATTAAAACATTAGTTCCTTTCGCTCGCTAATTCATGACTCTTTCTTATCTGTCAGCGCCGCTATTCCAGGCAACTCTTTGCCTTCTAATAGCTCCAGGAAGGCGCCGCCACCGGTGGATATAAATGATACTTTGTATGATTCTCCCATTCTGTGAAACGCAAGGTCCGTATCTCCTCCCCCTACAATGGTCAACGCATAAGCAGTTACAACTGCCTCCACCATTGCATACGTGCCCCTACTGAATGCGTCAATTTCAAATGCCCCCATGGGGCCATTCCATAGTATAGTCTTTGCATTTTGCATGGCTTCAGAAAAAAGCTTTGTGCTTGCAGGCCCGATATCGAGAGCAAACCAGTCATCCGGAACTTCCTGGAAAGTAACCAGCTTAGTCTCCGCATTACCGTCAAATTTTTCTGCAGCCACAAAGTCCACCGGCAAATATATTTTGACACCTCTCTCCTTGGCAAGTTGATTTATCATGAGGACCTTCACTGCGACATTTTCATCTATCGTTGCCTTGCCAACACCATATCCATGAACCGCAAGGAAAGGAAATGCCATTGCACCACCGATAATTATTTTATCAACCTTTTTTACCAGATTTTCTATTATTTTTATCTTGTCCGTAACCTTTGCTCCTCCAACTATAGCAACTACCGGCCTCGACGGAGCATTGACTGCCTTCTCAAAATAATCTATCTCTCTTTTCACAAGAAAACCTGCCGCCGACTGTGGCACTTCCTTATTCATACCAACCATTGAGGCATGCGATCTGTGACAATTTCCAAATGCATCCTGTACCATCACATCACATAAACTTGCCAATTCTTTGGCAAACTCAGGATCATTTTCCCGTTCTCCTTTATGAAAACGGAGGTTTTCAAGCAGCAAGATGTCTTCAGGCTGCATCGCATCTGCCAGCTTTCTAACATCAGGACCAATGCAATCTTTTGCCAGGGTCACTTCCTTATTGAGAAGCCTGGTAAGCCTTTTAGCGACCGGCTTTAAACTGTATTCCAGTGAGACCTTTCCTCCTGGTCTGCCAAGATGAGAAGCGAGAATTATTTTTGCTCCTTCATCAAGTAAATAATTAATGGTTGGCAAAGTGGCCCTTATCCTGGCATCATCGCTAATATTCCCCTGCTCGTCAAAGGGAACATTATAATCCACTCGTACAAATACCTTCTTGCCTTTCAGGTCAAGTTCGTTAATAAAAAGTTTGTTCATTTGACAGGATCCCCTTTAAGCCTTTGTGATAAGTTTCACAAGATCAACCATACGGTTTGAATAACCCCATTCGTTATCGTACCAGCCTATTACTTTTATCAAATTACCACCAATTACACATGTAGACATGGCATCCAGGATACATGAATGTTCATTGCCTATTATGTCAGAAGAGACAATGGGGTCTTCGCAGTATTCCAATATACCATTCAATTTGCTGTCTGCCGCTGCTTTTAAAGCGCTGTTAACCTCTTCTATACTTACATTCCTTTTCACGATTGCCACTAAATCAGTTACTGAACCATTAGCAACAGGCACCCGCATTGCCATACCGTCAAGCTTTCCCTTAAGTGTCGGAATGACCTCGCCAATGGCTTTGGCAGCGCCGGTGGTCGTTGGAATAATGTTAATGGCCGCGGCCCTCGCCCTTCTCAAATCCTTGTGCATCATATCTGCAACATTCTGGTCATTCGTATAAGCGTGGATGGTCGTCACAAGGCCTTTTTCTAATTGAAAGTTGTCATTAATTACTTTTACGAGGGGAGCAAGACAATTTGTAGTGCAAGAGGCATTGGAAACAATTTTATGTTCTGTACGAAGGTCATTTTCATTTATCCCCATAACTATCGTAGCGTCAAGCTGGTCTTTTGAGGGTGCGGATAAGATTACTTTTTTTGCTCCAGCCTCAAGATGTTTTACACAATCTGCCCTCTTTGTAAATATTCCCGTAGATTCTATCGCTATATCAACTTCTAAGCGTTTCCATGGAAGGTTGGCAGGGTCTTTCTCCTTTGTCAGTGTTACCTCTTTTCCCTTTACAACTATCGTATCTTCTTTTGCCTCAATATCACCGTTAAATTTTCCATGGACTGAATCATATTTCAAAAGCAGAGATAACGTCCTGGCGTCAGCTAAATCATTTATGGCAACCACATCAATATCTTCCCTCTCTGCAATTACTCTAAATACATTACGACCTATTCTACCAAAACCATTTATTCCTACTTTTATTGCCATTATTTAAATTCCTTTCAATCCAATATAATAGATAGTTTTACTTCATAATTCAAAGCCAATTTATTCTCTAGATTAGAAAATTCATAAAATTCCAGCAGGTTGTGGCTTTATTGAGATGCCTTATTTGAAAAGCAGTTTTACCCTGCTTTCAGAAGGGATTTTCCAATTAATGTAAAATGCTTCGACTGCTTTTTCAAAATAATAAGTATTCTATAAATTGAGGAAATACTTATGGATATGAGTACAACAAAGAGGTAAAATTCTAACACACTGCTATAATTTGTCAAGAGTTTTTACCCTATGACAAAGGCAGGAAAAACAATGGTTTATAACCAAGAACACCTATTGACTATGAGGAGTTTATAAACAACAACCTTATTGAATTGAATGCGAAATGCTTTTATAATTGGACCTTTATTATGGAAAAACTTTCAAATCTGCAAATTATTATGAAGCAATATGCGGTAGTAGTCTTCTTTCTTGTTTCAAGCTGTGCCGCAATAGAGAAGGTTTCAGAGGTTGATATTAACGAAAATTTTCCTCATGATGAGATTCAAAAAATAGCGGTAATTATGTTCCAAACAAACGTAGATCATGAAGAAAAATCCTTGTTTTTTTCAAACACCTCCATATCTCCAAATGCAGGGACGGTTCTTGCAAGCATGATTGCAAGAGAACTGGTAAAATTGGATAGATATGTTGTTGTTAATAGAAAGGCTGTGGAGGAAGACCTGGAATCAAAAAATCTTAAAATAGAAGATTTTTTACTCACGCAAAGCTATTTGGACCTGGGAAAACAATTGGGTGTTGATGCCATTGTCATTGGCAGAGTTGAGGGTTTTGGTGTTTCCTACAAGACAAAAACTTCCGGGATATTCTTATCGCCATTAGTGACAAAAGTCTCATTTACGGTAAAATGTGTGGATGTAACTACAAATGAAACAATTTGGGCTGTTAAGATTAAGGGAAGCTCTATAGACGACAATGAAAGGGTTTTGTCGTCTAGGCTTATATCAGAAACTTTTGAAACGCTTAAGATAAAATTAAACTAATAAATCCGCCAGGCTATTCTATCCGTCGAGGCCAATGTAAATTACCATTGAATTCTCTCAATAAAAAACCATACCTTCTTGTACAAAAAACTATAAACGGTTTGTCTACAACAAACTGACATTTTTCCGGCAATTTGTTTACTATATATTGTAAATATAATTAATAAACATACAAAATATTGTATTTTTTTTCTTGACAACCGACGCCACGTCTGTTAGACAATGCGAATAGATTTAAAGTAATTTGATGTAACTTGAATAGATTTAATCGATTTTACGAAAGGCAAGACATGAGTAACTGTTTACAGATATATTATAACGAAAAAAGGGACGAAAACATCAAAGAGATGATTCAGGAGTTAAGAAAAGCAGAAGACTCTCCGTATTATAGGAGAAGATCGGATAGCGAAGTCGCACTGATGGTATTGAGCAGGGCACTCAAAAGTGAAGTTAAAAAATTCAAACTATACAATAAGATGATATTGGGAGGAAAAGATAATAAAAAATAAAAAATTAGTAATTTTCCAGTACGGTATTTTTTACAGAAAAGAAACTAGATGAGTACGGGGGTAAATGTGGCCGGAGCCTTCATCTCCGTTACTTCAAGCCTCACCCTCCCGTGTGCTGTCACAGCGTAATCGGGCTTTGCCGTACTCACCTGACGGGGGTCTTACTCCTTTCCCCCTCGTCGCCCGACGGCAGAAGGGCTTTCTCGTCACAGAGATCGCCCTTTTTGCCGTCTTAAAAGTGTTGTATTTGGTGGCTTTTTCTCTTCTGATATAGGCAAAAGTTAGATACGGAATAATCAATAACAAGGGAAATTTATCTAAAACTCAAATCAGGAGGCAAAAGAAATTGGCAAAAAAACGATCAGTACACCAAAGGTAAAGCTACCTGCTAAAAAAGCCGCGGAACCAAATCTCTTCTTTTTTATTTATCCGAAAACTCTTCTCATCAGGAAGAACATTCCCCCCTTTTTCTTGTTATTGATCTTCTATTTCTGAATAAATCAGATAATATATCATGTTTTATAATATGTCAATCCTATTATCAAAATGACCAGACAAACGGTATTAATCACAGGTGCCAGTGGTTTTATTGGAACAGCATTGATTGCTCGACTGCGTAATAAATATTACATTGTTGGCCTTGACAAAAAACTATATAACAATCGAGATAGCAATGTGTTATGGTATAAAGTTGATATTTCAGACAAGAGATGTCTTGGTGAATTTTTCAATGAAATAAAAGCAAAGATTTCAGGAAAAATCGATTATGTGTTTCATCTGGCAGCATATTATGACATGTCAAACAAAGAAAACAGGCGGTATCATGAAACTAATGAAAACGGGACCAGGTACTTACTGGACAATTTAATACATTTCAATGTGAAAAACTTTATTTTTACGAGTAGCACGGTCGTGTTTAAACCTGTTATAGGTAATGAGAAACTAAATGAAGGTTCAAATTTAAGTACATTCATGCATTATGGAAATTCAAAAATTTCAGGAGAAAAAATAGTTTCTGAATACAGGGAAAAGATACAATCGACAATCTTCAGACTTTCGGGAGTATATTCTCAGGATTGCAGATCTATACCGCTTGCCAACCAAATTGTTTTTATCTGGAATAGAAGTTTTGGTTATAGAATTCTGCCGGGAAGGGGAGATGGCGGTATATCTTACGTGCATATTGAAGATGTACTCGACGCCTTTGAGAAATCGATGTTAATGGCCCAAGAAATACCTTCCGGTTCGATAATGATTTTGTCTGAAGAATACCTTCTCTCAAATAATGAGCTTTGCGACCTTATATCCCGTGAGATTTATGGAAAACATTTAAATTTAATACATCTCCCAATATGGATTGTGTGGTTTTGTATAATTATTGTTAGTAATTTTTATTTATTAACAGGAAAAAGATATTTTTTTAAACCGTGGATGTTAAAATTGACAGACAAAAAATATCAATTTAATATTGAAAAAGCCAAACAAACATTAAATTGGCAACCCAGATTTCAGATGAAGACTTATATGGCAAAAATAATTAATAATCTCAAGGGTAACCCAGACAGGTGGAACACAATTAACAAGATAAAATAAAGACCTTCTGCTGATACGTTCAACACGCCCATTTTTGTTTGCGCCATAAAATACATTGGTGTATATTTAATTTAATAGTAATTTTATCATCCTTACAAATTAAAAAGGATGCTTTCCTGATTGGAGAAATGTATATGAAGAAACTGCTTATTATAATATCTATTTTTACATTAACATTCTTTTGTTCTGTTACTGTTGGCTTTGCAGATATCTTAAAGGATATGGCAAAATTTCAACAATCTTTAGGTGACTGGGTTGGACAAATTGACGAATTGAATAACAGAATCTCTAGTCTGGAAAGTGATAAAGCTGCCAGCGAAAAACAAACAGCAGAACTTAACCAGGGTTTGGCTAATATAGAAAATCTATTAAGCGACATGGATAAGAAAGTTGACAGAGTTGCGAATATGAGTTCGCTGGAGGGGGTAAAAGAGATCGTAAAATCATTTGAAGGGACATTGAATGTTTTTAAAAAAAGGTTTTCCAACTTGGCGAAAAGATTAGAGGACCAGGAAGTTAAAACTGCTGTACTTGAAAGGATGTATAAGACGGCAAATAAACCATTAGACATGCTGGTGCAGGCTCTAGATGAACAGAAAAGAATTATTGACAACCTGGGTGAAAAGCTGAAAGATCAGGAAAATATAATCATCTCTATGAAAGAAACACTACAGAAACAAACATCACCCGATGAAACCTATTTAAAGAGTATTGAAGAGATGAATACCAGATTAAATAAACTCGAAACCGGGTATGTAGTTGTTCAAAAGAAAGAGTTAAAAACTGAAACGGGGAAACATTCTTCAGAGCCAGACACTCACCATGGAAGCACTAAGGGCGAACCCCTTGCTGACTCAAGCGACCATCATGTGGAATCAGGGGCTGATACTCATGCTGCTCCAGATACTCACCAAAAGAAACCCGGAGATGCGCATGCAGTCGCTTCAGAACCACACCATGAAATACCTAAAACGCAGAAGCATGTTTCTGCCCCAGCCGCGCATCACGAAGAACCGAAAGCACATGCAAAAAAAACAGACCTTATAGACATAGGAGAAGGACTATTTGTAAAAAATATAAAATTTGAACCATTTGGTTCCTCGTCTCAGATAAAAGGGAAAATTGTGAATAAGTCTGACAGGGACTATGGGATGATGGATGTTAAAATTCAAACTTTTGATAAAGAAAGTCTCCCTTTGGGGGAGCATCGATTTTCCGTCTATGGTTTTAATAAGGGTATAACCAAGTCTTTTGAAGAAATAATCGTTGGTGTCAACTCCGGAGCAATAAGCAAGTACTCTGTTTTTTCTGCCCGGATGCCACTCGTTTCCGAGACAGGAGAGAGTACAATTAAAATTATTAATTTAGAAACTGCAGTTGCCCGTGTTGAACCAACAGAGAGAATGCCAGATAATCTGGAAGACTTGATTTTTGATAAAAAGGCCAAACAGGCTCCTGAGAAATTGGAAGGCTTTGAAGGCACAGGCAATGGGTTTTATGTTGGCAATGTTTCATTTGAAGGCTTTGGGTCTTCAACAACAGTGAAAGGAAATATAAAGAACAATTCGGAGAACGACTTTTACAACGCTTCTTTCGTTTTGAAAGTATTTAGTAAATCTTACGGAATGCTTACCAGTCTGGATTTCTCAGTAAGAAATATTAATAAAGGAGATTCAAAAGCCTTTGAAGAGATCATTACCGGCATCCAGCCCGTTGACATAGACAGGTATGAAGTAACGTTTAAAAGTTCTTATTGAGAAACAGGAAACGACTGAGTCATAGATGAAGGTTCCAAGTCTTCATGAGTAGTATCATGACGTGTCTCGCCAGATGCTTCGTGACTGTGATGAGTATCTGATTCATGTCCATGTTCTTCTAATAAAGAAGCTCCGTGGTCCTGTTCTTTGTCTGTTTGATGATAAGGAGCGGAATCACGGTGTTTCAAAGGCTTTTCGTGTTCTTCTTTTCCATGTCCACCGTCATGGCCTCCTCCGTGTCCCCCCCGGTCTCTCAATACCTCAGGCAAGTCATCCGACAGTTTGAGTGACCCCGGTGAATCTTCAAGTTCCAATATGATCGGCAAGTCTCTCTCTACACCTGCCCCTAATTTAATAATCATTTCGTCTACATTAAGAAGATCCATGTCCTGAGTCGACACTACTACATTGTCCAGATTTATATTCCTGGCCGCCTCGAGCGCAACGATTAAATCTCCGCCCAGGCCCGTCATCGCCACCCTCCTTAGCCTTTCACCCTCAGCCTTTGCCCTGTCAACCAGCAGTTCTCCTGCCGCATGTCTCACATGCATGTAATGGTCTCCCTCCGCCTTCTGTTCTATCATGAACTTGTTCGCGCTGGAAACGATCTCGGTAACCTTTACATCCATTTGCGCTTTCAGGGTTACTATTTGACCATCCTTATCTGATTGAATTTTCTGTGCGAGCGCTTCGGTAGTTGCATCGATTGATTGAGTAATACCTCTCTTTTCAACAGCCCTTTCTTTCGCTATATTCAACAACTCATCTAACTCAGCAAGCTTAACATTTTTAATCTTTCTCTCTAGTTGTGCATCAAATCTCATGTCGAGTATAAGCCAATCAATAACCTTGACGTGACGTGATTCAAGCTGGCTTGAAAGTAGGATCTTCGCTTCTTCAGCCCTTCTACGCTTCTCATCGGGGTTATAGAGGTTCTTTTCCGTCATCTTTCCTAAAACACTTCTGGCAACATCTTTTGCTTCATTTTCTACAAATATTTTGTATCTGTCACCCGGGCCTATTTCCTGACGAATCTTGTTTGCCCTACCTTTCATTATTTGATATTTCACTATTATATCAACAGTAACGTCATAGTCATCTGCAGTTCGTATACGTATTTCCCTCGATTCCATCTGGCCTTTCGCATTACGTGCTTCCCGTGTCAGATTAAGTGTCTGTACAGTACCATCATATAGATCCCATGATTCAATCTGCCGGATAAACTTATGCCAACCCGGCTTGAAGTCCTTCTGTACAACACCCCTCCTGATACCCCATATTGTTGTTTTTACCCCTATCTGATCAATCTGTACTCTGATTATCATAAACCTTACACCAACAACAATGATTATGATAGCCATGATGATTACTATGGGTACGAAAAATTTTGCAAAAAATTTGGCCAGAAACTTTATCATTAATTCATTCTCCTGATACTATTATATTCTATCTATTACAAAAAACCCCGATAAACACAAAATATAATTACTCAAAACTGGATATATTATATTGTTAGTGCCCGTGTCCTGAAGGCTTGCCTTGTCCACCATGACCACCTGAAGAGGCTTCGTGTTCTGATGGCTTACCATGTGGCGCCGTATTTTTTTTATTGCCAGAAGGCGTACTTTCTTTCTTTACCTCAGGATTCCGCACGTCGCCAGATTGCCATAGTTGTTTTTCCCTTATAAGTTGAGGTATTTCTTCAGACGCCTTTAAAACCGGTGTTCCTATTATCGTCGCCTTGCGCAATCTTCTGGCATACTCCATTTTAACGAGATTGCGGCCGCCAGCACCCTCGAGTGCCTTTTTAAGGGCGTAAATACCCTCAGCTTCTGCCTTCTTCACCGCAAGTATTGATGCCGCTTCTTTTTCCAGTCTATCATAATCCGCATCCGCATCAAGAAACGCCTTGATAAGGTATGCTCTGCCGGCATCCTTTATTTTGTCCGCCTCAGCTCTCGCGTCTATTTCCATCTGATGCAGTGTACCCCTGAACCTTGATATTGCCACATCGAGTTTCTTGGTTTCTTCAGTAACGACCCTGTCCTGGTTCTTTTCGGCAGCAGATGCTCTCTGTACCTGCTCTTCTACTTCTTTGTCTGCAAGCCTTCTTTCGTGGATCTTCTCCGCGTATTCCCTGTAATATCGATAATCGATAAAAGTCAAAGAAGTTACAAATATTCCATGCGGATTCAATAATTTGTTAAGTTCTTTTTCAGATGTCTTTATCTTTTCCATTCTCTTTACTGAATCGGGAAATTCACTTATAGACAGTTCTCCAAATTCATACCTACAAATAGTTCTTGCATAATCCCATATCCACTTCTCTTTAAATTCCTCACCAATACCGGTATCTTGAACAATCTTATTTGCCAGATTCGAAAGTAATTTATACTGTATAATCAAGTCAATACTTACGTCACCACCATCACGTGTCTTAAGTATAATAGGGTTACCCTGAGGGAAATCTTCAGATATATTCGATGAAGTCATAGGCTCTTTCTGCTCTTGTTTATCAAGAATATAGAGATCCTGAATAAATGGATAGTAGATTACAGCGCCGGCGCGATCTATAGCTTTAATATGGCCGGTAATGTTATTGATAATCACTGCAACTTCGTCAGCCTGTATCTCCTTCCATGTCAACTTTCTGCCACCTACAACCAGTAAAACGACCAATGCAATAGGCACAATAACGAAAAATATCATTTTCTTAGAAACAATCGGCGTCTTTTTTTTAACTCCTTTTGGGTTAAAGCTTTTTTCCATTTCGAATCTCTATGATTATAAAATTTTATACTTAATATAATTATAAGTTGTTTTTATACATACGCTAACGACCCATATAGGGAGGTATGGTTATGCCAAGCACCTTAATCGCAAATTTTTTATTCTTCAAGCCAAATTGTACTTTTCCTTTTCCTGTAATAAGGGAGACAACGGTAATGAAAGGTAGCACAACGGGAAGTAATATGAAGAGTATACATAAAGATAGCAACGTTATCGGTAAAACAATTGAAATCAAAGGAAAGGCAATCAGCACAACTACTGTTACTATTAAAAGCCCGAATACTATGGCAGGGGGCAAAAGAAAAATGGAAAAGATAGCTGTTAAAAACTTCTTAAACTTGCTTTCGATCTTTTGCCCAAAAATGAAAACTCCGGAAGATATAACTTCTCCTTTCTCAAGAGTTTCCCCTGTTCCAACACTAACTTCTTCTTCCTTTTCTGCAGGCGGAACCTCTTCCGCTGCTTTTTCTTCTGGAGGTGTAGTTTTTTCAGCTACCGCATCATCCTTATTTTCTTCTATCACAGGCGAAGCATCTTCTGTCGCTACGCTAACCGCCAGTTCTCCTTCTGAAGAGGATGGTTCTTCGGTTGTGGCTTCAACTATCTCTTCCTCTTTTAAAGCGGGGGTTTCTTCCGCCGTTTCAACTACCTGTTGTTTTTTCTTTTTCCTCTTCCACATTCTTAAGATAATCTAATATATATATTTAAGCAAGTATCTTACCTTGACATTGGGATTATTAACCGATATTATTTACTTGTCCGACTAAAAGATAGGCGGAGTCAAGCAGTTAATTTTATGTTAAAAAAACTTAAAGTCAAGCGAAATTTACAAGTTATGAAAACACAATATTACCCGATATTCAGTGAATTCAAGGATCTGTCTAAGAAAGGGAATGTAATACCTGTATACCGCCAACTGTTTGCGGATACCCTGACTCCTGTGTCCGCATTTCAGAAGGTTTCAGATGCAGATTACGCATTTCTTCTGGAAAGTGCGGATGGTGGAGAAAAAATAGCAAGATATTCACTAATAGGCAGTAATCCATTTTCAGGGTTCAAATGTAAAGGCGTTAACGTAGAAATATTTAACAATAAAGAGATTACGCGTATAGAAACCAAAGATCCATTTAAGGTGCTGGAACAACAGATTAGTAAGTTCTTTCCTGTACACATAAACGGATTACCGGACTTTTTTGGTGGCGCAGTAGGATACGCTTCCTATGACTCTGTACGCTATATTGAAAATCTGCCTGATACAACAACCGACGACTTAGATCTGCCGGATATGTACTTTATGTTCTATGATGTAATTATTGTATTTGACCACTTAAATAAAACGATAAAAGTAGTTTGTGCGGCTTATCTCGACGAAAGAGACCTTAAAGATGTTTATCAAGAGGCAGTTGACAAAATAGATAGTGTTATTGATAAACTCCGTACTCCTGTAATGACTTTGAGCGATGATATTAGAGAAAAAGGTGATCTTAACTTAAAATTTTCATCGAATATTACGAAACCTGATTTTCTCCAGGCCGTTGAAACCTGTAAAGAGTATATTTGTGCGGGAGATATAATACAGGCGGTCCTTTCTCAACGCCTTCAAACGCAGATTAGTGCTAATCCTGTTAATATTTATCGCACATTAAGGGTAATCAATCCCTCTCCATATATGTTTTATGTAAAGATGAAAGATTTAGAGTTAATTGGTTCCTCTCCAGAAGTCATGGTAAAAGTGGAAGACGGAAGTATTAATGTAAGGCCAATAGCGGGGACTAGAAGACGCGGGCGTACAGAAGAAGAAGATGGGCTGTTAGCCAGGGAATTATTATCAGACCCTAAAGAGCTTGCCGAACACATCATGCTTCTTGATTTAGGGAGGAATGATGTTGGAAGCGTTTCAAAATACGATAGCGTTTCTATTGACGAAAAAATGGTAATAGAGAAATACTCGCACGTAATGCATATCACATCTAGTGTCAGAGGTAAATTAAGGAATGATAAAAACGCCTTTGACGGTTTAAGGGCCTGTCTGCCAGCAGGTACCTTATCAGGAGCCCCGAAAGTGAGGGCGATGGAGATAATAGATGAATTAGAACAAACTCGACGTGGCCCATACGGCGGCGCTGTAGGCTATATAACCTTTTCCGGAGATATAAACACATGTATTACCATAAGGACCATTGTCTTGAAAAACAGTAAAGATGCGTATATACAAGCCGGTGCGGGTATCGTCGCGGACTCGGTCCCTGAGATGGAATATCAGGAAACTCTTAATAAGGCAAGGGGATTACTAAGGGCAATAGAAGTCGCTGAGAGTATTTGAGAACATTCACAATAATTAACTAAATATCTGTAAAGAATCAGAAAGGTGGTTAAAAATGATAGCGAGGACAGCAAATCCGGCTTTAAACAAAAATACTTTTTCTCAAGTTAGAGGCTTTTCGCTGAAAGATAATTTGATGACGCTTCAAGGAACAGTTAACAAGACTGGTATATTGCTGTTTCTTGCATTGTTGTCCGCGATGTGGGTATGGCGTCAATTTTTCATTTACGAAGCACCTCAAATTTCATTGTATATAATGGGAGGAGCAATTGGAGGTTTCATTGCCGCAATGGTAGCGATCTTCAAACCAACGACAGCACCAATAGTAGCGCCGATTTATGCTTTATTGGAAGGATTATTTTTAGGCGGAATTTCTTCTTTTATGGAAGCACGTTTCCCGGGAATAGTGCTCCAGGCTGTAGGGCTTACTTTTGGAACTTTATTTGCACTTTTGTTTGCTTATAAATCCGGATTAATTAGGGCAACTGAAAATTTTAAGCTTGGCGTCACGGCAGCAACGGGTGGAATTTTCCTGATGTACATGATGAGCTTTATCCTTGGTTTTTTTGGAATGAGTGTCCCATTCCTTCATGGCAACGGTATTATTGGAATTGGTGTTAGTGGTTTCATTGTTGTTATTGCGGCCCTTAATCTGGTCCTTGATTTTGACTTTATTGAACATGGAGTGGAGCAGGGGGCCCCCAAATTTATGGAATGGAGGGCTGCACTGGGACTTATGATCACTCTTGTCTGGCTATACATTGAAATCCTCCATCTCCTATCCAAGTTGAGAAGCCGGGAGTAGGGAGAGCATTGCCCACCTACCGCTAAAAAGCTGTAGCACAAATCTCTCAATTTATATTAGAAAGGAAACGAGTTGGTGTTAATTGCAAGATTTTTGCAACTCTTAGGCATGCTCTTATTGGTAGAAGGCCTTTATCTTGGCATTGTTAAGCATTCCATGAACCTGGAAATTATGTGTGTTGGGCTTGGTATTGGATCCTTCTATGCGGGAAGATGGTTACAGGGGAGAGGAAATTAAAATCCCTCCTAAACCCATTTAATGTCCGAATGACTTTGGCCGGGTAGGGAACGTGAGCCATATACAACTATATGGTCTGTAGCTCAAACATTTAGAACAGTGCTACTTAAAACAGTCTAAGCACAATATTATCAACGGCTAATAGATAGAAGCCCCAATTTAAGGTAACATACTGTTATGCGTAAACAGACGTACGAAGATATATCCAAAGAACAGGTGGAAAACTGGGACAAAAAGTACCTGTGGCATCCTTTTACACAGATGAGGGATTTTGCCAGGGAAGAACCGTTAATTATCGTGGATGGTAAAGGGGTTATTTTAAGAGATATTAACGGCAAAGAGTATATAGACGGCATATCTTCCATGTGGTGTAACATACATGGCCATAGACGGGAAGAGATTGACAATGCTATAAAAGACCAGCTTGATAAAGTCGCTCATACAACATTGCTGGGTATGTCAAATATACCTTCGGTAAAATTGGCAAAACGGCTGGTGGAGATAACACCGGAAGGGTTAAACAAAGTATTTTATTCTGATAATGGCTCCAACGCGATTGAAATAGCAATAAAAATGGCATTTCAATATTGGCAGTACAAAGGTTATAAAGAGAAGATAAACTATGCAACTTTGCAATATGGATATCACGGTGATTCCCTTGGTGCGGTAGGTGTTAGTGGTATAGATATATTTCATTCCGTCTTCAAACCTCTTTTGCTTAAATCATTCATCGCGCCATCACCGTATTGTTACAGGTGTCCATATGGTAAAGACAAAACGTCATGCTCGCTTGAATGTTTAGAGAAACTGGAAGAGGTATTATCACAAAATTCAGATACATTGGCAGCAATGGTTATGGAACCGCTTGTGCAAGGTGCTGGAGGCATGATTGTCCACCCGGATGGCTATCTGTCCGGTGTGAAAGATTTATGTAAAAGGTATAATACTCTTCTTATTGCGGATGAGGTACTGGTCGGTTTTGGGCGTACAGGAAAAATGTTCGCGTGTGAACATGAAGAGGTGACACCCGATATATTAACTGTCTCCAAAGGTTTAAATGGTGGCTATATGCCTCTGGCTGCCACTCTGACTACAGACGAAATTTATAATGCGTTTCTCGGTAAACATAGTGAACAGAAAACTTTTTTCCATGGCCATACATATACCGGTAACCCGTTAGCATGTGCAGCCGCTCTTGCGAATATTAATATATTTGAAAAAGAAAATGTCTTAGGTGGGCTTGTTCCAAAGATAAGAGGTTTACAGGAAAAGCTTGAACAATTGAAGCAAGTCAAGTCCGTAGGCGACGTGCGGCAATGTGGGCTGATTGCCGGTGTCGAATTGGTTAAAAACAGGGAGACAAAGGAGCCATATTCGTGGGAAGAGAAAACAGGTATTAAGGTCTGCCTTGAAGCAAGGAAACGAGGTTTAATTATCAGGCCATTAAACAATGTCCTGGTAATTATGCCTCCATTAAGTATTAACATTTCCCAATTGAATAACATGATGGAAATCATATACGAATCGTTGGTGTGTGCGACAGGGTGATTACACCTATTAATTCATGGAGGATATTACTTATCAAAAAAACATTTTTATTTAGTTTACTCTGTATTTTTCTGTTTTGCATTAGTAGCATTGCGGAGGAACAGGAAAGCCCCGAAGGCAATAAACCCCCGCAGTTGATGTGGGACCCGCTTTTTTACAAAGTAAACAGAAAACTTGCCAGGATCGAGAGTGCCTTAAAAATAGAGAAAGATCTACAGCAGGAATTCAATAGTAAAATCATTGACGACCTGAAAAAAATTACCAAAACCATGAATGAAAGGATAGATAAGGTAGAAAAAATCGGATCAATCCAGGAGACAGATAATTTAGCAAAGTCGTTTAAAGGGACAATAGATGTATTAAATAAGAAAACATCAGACATGGAGAAGAAATTTGAGGATATGGAAGTCAGTGTCTCTACCATTGAAAAGATATATCATGTTTCTCAAAAACCGTTAGAAACCTTGATGCAGCTAATAGAAAAACAGGCGGCAGTTATCAATAAAATCAATGAGAGGTTGAAAAGACAGGAAGAGATGCTATCAGCAATGGAAAAAGCGGCCGAGGGAGAGGACCCACACGGTAAGGTGAACAGGGAGCGGGTGACAGCGGCAACCGGCCAGGAAGAAAAGGTAATAACATTAAATGAGACAGAAAGCAGAACGGAAAAACCGGCTATTGAAAGGAGTGACACCCCTAAGCGTTCAGAAAAACATCCTGGGCAAGAGAGCGGTATTTTTATAGAAAATATCCATTTGGATTATACCGGTCCAACCACAATGATAAGCGGTAAAATAATAAACAGATCTGACAGTGATTACACGGTTGCCATCTTTAAGATACAACTTTATGATGAAAATGATAACTTGTTAAAAAGCATTGACAGTATTACAACAAATTTGAATATTGGATGTACAAATGAATTTGCCGAATTTATCATTGGAGTTGATAGCAAACGCATTGCACGACATGTCATTTTATTTAACGATATGGAGCTCACTACTTATAGAGAAGAAAAAGAGGTGCAGAATGAAGAAAAAAAAATGACAAAAGGGACAGACACCAATGTTAAAGAAGAGCGTAACCTGCCAGCCGAACAAAAAACAGTTGAAATGGCAGAGACCGCTCCGGAGCAAGATAAAGGGTTTGAGGCGATCGGCAATGATTTTTATTTAAGAAATGTTACATTTACCGCATTCGGCTCTTCAACTTCCATTAAGGGTGAGATACAGAATAATTCAAGGAAAGATTTCTCGAGCGCTCTATTTGTTCTGAAAGTTATAGGAGAGGAGAGTGGTATAATACTTGAAACAGAATTTTCGATCGTCAGTATAGGCAGTGGTGAAATAATGCCTTTCGATCAAATAATTATAGGCATTCATCCATCTCTAATAACAGATTATGTAATTACATTCAAAGACCAGTGAGAGAAACAATTTCGCTTGTTTAAAAAAATAGTGGTGCTATGATAACACTTGCAAAGTATTACTGTCATTAATTACAAATTTATATGAAATTTTCCAAGTCCATAATCGGAAAGCCTGATAAAGGAGAAACAGATAATTCAATAACTTTTCGCGGAAGGTTTAATAAGGTGATGGTGTATGTCTGTATCGCTTTTTTTGTAACGACAGTTGTGCTTGTCGGCATCACATTCAGGGGGAATTCACAAGCCGGGCTTATTGAGGTCGGTAGTGCTGCGTTATTATTTGTCATTTTTCTGCAGATTCTGAAAATCGTCATACCGGAATCTTCCGGTAAAATTATTACAATACTATCCATATTAATAGCCATTATGCTTATCTTTGCAAACTTCAGTTTACAAAGAGGCAAACATAAGGAATACACCTTCAAAGAGCTTCTTGTCGGTGATTTACTGGTAAAAAAACTGATTGGTGAAGACAAGAATATTCCGGAGAAACTCTTGGCAGAAAGGCTGAAACATGTGATGCCCGGTGAATTTGCTAAATCAAAAACAGAGAATGATACCATTGAATCATCATTTGAAATGCCGGAGCGGGTTTTGTTGGGACGCCCTATTACTCTACCGATAAACAAGCGAAGCTCTATCGCTACACCCGTGCGGAAAGGGGAAATGCACTCTTTTTACATTCCGGAGGAAACCGAGAATTATAAATTGGAGATTGCAGATAGTGAAGGATTAAAAATAGACAGGGCCGGGATAGCTACGTCCCGTTTTGTGGTACAATTGAACAAATCTAACGGAGAGGTCGCTATGCCAAATATTCCGGAGCCTTTCCAACATCCGTCAGAAGCGGAAATTGACTATAGTATACTTAATCGAATTATCAACAGTAAACCGGAACTACCGGCAACTATCTCTGAACCAGAGATAAGTACTGCCCTGCCGGAGAAGCATGTTGATGAGGACGCCGGTAAACAGATTGAAGAAAAGTTGTAAATTAAATAAATAAGCGAATCAAAAACAACATGGACAGGAGAAAATATATGCCCAGGATGAAACACCTTTTTCTCATAATAATTTCTATTTTGATTATAAATCACGCTAATTTTGTGTCAGCAACGGAAGAGGCAACAAGTGATTTAAGCAGATCAATTGATGAATTGAAAAAGGTATTAGAAAAAGAGCCATCAAATATTGAGGCCCATTATTTTCTTGGATTAGCCTATCATGATAAGGGAATGGAATCTGAGGCGATAGACGCGTTCAGCAAAACCATGGAACTTGATCAGAGCTATAAAAATGCATATTTTTATCTGGGCACTATCTATACCAGCCAGGGGAATATTGATAATGCAATTGATATATTCAAAAAGCTACTTAAGGTTGACAAAACCAACGCCAGGGCAGAATACAATCTGGGTTTTCTTTATAACAAAAAAGAGTTAACAGATGACGCAATTGCCGCGTATAAAAGGGCGATTGAAATCAGGCCGGATTATCATCAGGCGCTAAATAATCTGGGAATGATTTATAGCAAAAAGGGACAACCGGACAATGCTATCACAAGTTATGCAAAAGCTATTGAGATAAATCCTGACCACGCGGAAACATATTACAACCTTGGGACCGTCTATCTTGAACAAAGCAGATTTGATGATGCTATCGCTAAACTTGAGAAGGCAATAGCTCTGACGCCAGGTTTTCTGGAAGCACATTATAACCTGGGAATTGCTTATAGAAAGAAGGGAATGCTGGATAGTGCGGAATCTGCATTTAATAAAGCATTGGAAATTGACCCGGAAGACATCAAGGTATTAAACAGCCTGGCATTAACACTTCATGAAAAAGGTGATTATGAGAATGCTATAATTACGTATGAGAATATAGGGGCCATTAATCCGAAGGACGTAAACGTACGTTACAACCTTGGCATCGCTTATTATAAGGCAGGAATGCTAAATGAGGCGATTACCGCACTGCAAAAAGTATTTGCATTAAAGCCGGACCATATAAAAGCCCGTTATAACCTTGGCATTATCTATATGGAAAAAAACAAATTCAGCCAATCCATTGAGGAGTTCCAGGAGGTATTAAAAATTGATCCTCTTCACGCGAAAGCATACGTTAACCTGGGAGTGGCCCAATACAGGAATGGACTACCCGATGAAGCACTTGCGGCTTACAATAAAGCGATAGAGATAAAGCCGGATTATGCTGAAGCATATTATAATTCAGGCTTTACGTTTCTGAAAAAGGGCCTTATCGAAGATGCCATAAATGTATTGAAAAAAGGTATAGAACGCTGCTCTGACAGCGCTATTCTTTGCTTCCTTCTGGGCAATGCGTATAGTGAAAAGGGATTATTGGATGACGCGATAGTCGCTTGGAAAAAGGCGATAGAAGTAAATCCAAAACATTATAAGGCACATAATAATCTTGGAGTTGCGTATTATTTAAAAGGGCTGGCTGATATGGCGATAATCTCCCTTAAACAGGCGACTAAAATAAAAGATGACTATGCTGATGCGCACTACCACCTGGGATCAATTTATATTGAAAAGGATATGCCTGAGGAAGCGGTCGCAGAACTTGCCAGAACGATTGAGCTAAATCCCAATCATAAAAAAGCCCACTATAATTTAGGCCTCATTTATCGCCATCTGGGTGATCTGGATAGCGCTATTGCGGAGTGGAAGACTGCTGTCAAGCTGGACCCAACATACTCAAAGGCGTATAACAATCTTGGTATTGCGTATGATTTTAAGAATAAGATCGACGAAGCTATCTATCAGTACAAACACGCGATTGAAATGAAATCCGATTACGGTATCGCGCACTATAATCTTGGCATAGCTTACGCGAAAAAAGGTGACATGGAAAATGCTATCTACAAACTGAGGAAGGCAATAGAAATAAATCCGGATAATCCGGATGCCCACTTTGCCCTTGGTATAATCTATCGAGCGAAGTGGAAGATAAAAGAATCGGAAAGAGAAATTTCAGTCTATAACCGTCTAAAAGCAGTACCTGAATAAATTTCAGTTTGAGATTCTGCCCATATCTACTCGTCTTCCATGGGAACTTTTACTTCATTTATGAAATAAGTGGTATTACTTTTTTTCTGTCTTCTTTCCTCAAGCTTTGCAAATGCCTCGTCCTTTTCAGAGTAAGGGAAGCAGGCGACTTCCTTATAGTTCGCATCGAAAATCTTCCAGACTACTTTTTCCCGTTTTACAATAGATTTAGCAGCTTTTTTGGTTGTCGTTGCTGCTTTTTTCTTCTTCTTTTCCTCTTTCTGCTCTTCACCGGCAGCAGCCTCATCTGCCATCTGCTGAAGCCTCTCTTTACTGGTCAGTCTCACCATAAGTTATTCTCTCTTTCGTAATGGTAAATCTACATAACTAAAACAATAATAAGGTATTATACAGATAATTGCCGAAACAGCAACAATAAAGACTGTTTTGGTGTTATAATGATGAAATTGAAGGACGGAATAACGGTACATTTTCCTGAGAAAAGTGTACCATAGCTCACATAATAATGCTTTCTGATTTTGCATTCCCGGAGAACCTGTCAATACATGATATACTGCCCACACCTGACCGAGTCCGGAAAGGTTTATAGTGGGTGGTCTTTTATATTGCAAAACAAACCAGTCCTTTTATAATATCTTGAAAAAACAGTAGTTACAAAATGCTTTTACCACATTTAAATCTAAATTGAGCGATTTATTTTCTAAATAATAGCCGCAGGCTTTAGCCCGCGTTTATCATCATCCGATGGGTATCTGTGGATTCTCGTAAGTTACACAACCTTAAGGATGCGGCTACACAAATCACTCAATTTAGATTTAAATATATGAAAGAAAATGCCTGAACCTATTCTTAATATACTTAAACGCGCGATAGATATGTCTGAAGGGACTTACTACCGACTTATACTGCTTGTTGGAGAGTCAGGCAGTGGCAAGACAAAAGCACTTAATGATTTGAGCATAGAAATTGGAGTTGAGGTAATAAATCTCAATCTTTTGCTATCCAAGCAGCTTCTAGAGATGACTCCAAAACAAAGGTCTCTGCAACTGGCGAAGATAATAGAGGATACAATCAGAGGAGAAGGTGATACTATTATCCTCGACAATATCGAATTACTGTTTGATATCAGCCTCAAACAAGATCCATTGAGGCTTCTGCAAATGCTTTCACGTAGCAAAACAATAATTTCATCATGGAGTGGAAAACAAGATCGATCAAAGCTTCTGTATGCTGAGGCTGGTCACCCGGAATATAGAACTTATGATGTCACAGATTTTTTAATCATCAACATGGACGGTAACAGCAATTTGAACCTGCAACTAAACCAGGAGAGGTAGGCAGAGCATGAAATATAAAGATTTAATTCAATTTGACCCTATTGAAACAGTTGTTCAGTTACGTGACGCAGACCGGTCGCCAGCAGCGCACCAACTGGTAAATACGTATGTGATTTCAGAAGAGATGGCAGATCGCCTGACAAATCTTGTATTTCCTCAACTCCAGTTTAAATCGCCAGTTGACAACAAGGGACTTTTAGTAGTTGGTAATTATGGTACCGGTAAATCACATCTGATGTCTGTCATATCCAGTATTGCTGAAGACGAATCACTCCTTTCCGCCCTTAATCATCAAGATGTTGCCGAATCAGCCAAACAGATTGCCGGACACTTTAAGGTAATTAGAACTGAAATTGGCGCCACAACCATGTCACTCAGAGACCTTCTTGTTGGTGAACTGGAAGAGCATCTGGATAAGCTGGGCGTTGCTTATCTGTTTCCGGATGCCGGATCAATTTCCGGCCATAAAAGGGCTTTTGAGGAAATGGAATCCAAATTTCTTGAGAAATATCCTGACCATGGCCTGTTACTGGTAGTCGATGAGCTTCTTGATTATCTGAGAACCCGAAAAGACCAGGAATTAATATTAGATCTAAATTTCCTTCGTGAAATTGGAGAGTATACGAAGAGTTCACGTTTTCGCTTTGTGGCTGGTGTCCAGGAGGCTATTTTTGACAGTCCACGTTTTTCCTTTGTTGCTGATAGTATAAGAAGGGTTAAAGATCGCTTCGAGCAAATACTGATTGCACGTAACGATATTAAGTTTGTCGTCTCAGAGAGATTGTTGAAAAAGACGGTGGAACAACAAGTTAAGATTCGGGAATATCTTACTCCATTTGCAAAATATTACGGTAATATGAATGAACGTATGGAAGAGTTCGTTCGACTCTTTCCTGTACACCCTGACTACATTGATACCTTTGAGAGGGTGACGGTCGCTGAAAAGCGTGAAGTGCTTAAAACCCTGTCTATGGGGATGAAGGAAGTTCTTGAGAAGGATGTTCCAGATGATCTGCCCGGTATAATAGCCTATGACTCCTATTGGGGCATATTAAAACAAAATGCTTCGTTCAGAGCTGTCCCTGAGATAAAAGCGGTTATAGATTGCAGTCAGGTACTAGAGTCTAGAATTGAACAGGCAATTACCCGTTCAATTTATAAACCCATGGCATTGCGGTTGATTCGTGCACTATCTGTACACCGGCTTACAACCGGTGATATCCATGCAGCGTTGGGTGCCACAGCAGCAGAACTGCGAGATAGTTTATGCCTTTATGATTCCACGAATGCAGAAATGGGTAGTAATGAGCCGGAACTGGATCTGCAAACGCATGTTGAGACCGTTCTGCGTGAAATACATAAAACGGTCAGTGGACAATTCATATCTTCTAATCCGGATAATGGTCAATTTTATATAGATCTGAAAAAGACTGATGATTTTGACGCCCTCATTGACAAACGTGCCGAAAGCCTTGATGACCCAGCATTGGACCGTTTCTACTATGAAGCCCTCCGAAGAGTAATGGAATGCCAGGATACCACTTATGTTACAGGCTATAAAATCTGGCAACATGAGCTGGAATGGCTGGAACGTAAAGCTGCCAGAACCGGTTATCTTTTTTTCGGTTCGCCAGATGAGCGGTCGACAGCGGTTCCTCAGAGAGATTTCTACCTCTACTTTATTCAGGTCTACGATCAAAGCCCCAAGATTAACCGATATTTAAAAGAGAAAAACAGTGACGAGGTATTCTTCAGACTGAACGGTACTGACGAAGAGTTTCAGATATCACTCAAAAACTATGCAGCGGCTCTTGATTTGGCATCAACATCATCTGGACATGCAAAGGCAACCTACGAAACAAAGGCAAATCTGTTCTTGCGGAATCTGGTTCAGTGGTTGCAGAAACACATGATGGATGCTTTTGAAGTTACCCACCAGGGAAAAACCAAGTCCATTACAGACTGGGCCAAAGGAAAATCCTTGAGGGATCTTGCAGGCATTTCTGCTCATGAGACCATAAACTTCCGGGATTTAGTCAATGCTGTCAGTGGAATCTGCCTCTCAACTTGTTTCGAGGATCAGGCCCCTGACTACCCTTTTTTCTCTGTAATGATAACGGGTAGTAACCGGCAACAGGCTGCTATGGATGCCTTGCGTGCTATTGCCGGTCAGAGTAAAACAAAACAGGCAACTGCTGTTCTGGATGCCCTTGAGCTGTTTGATGGAGATAAGATTGATACGACTAAATCAAAATACGCATCTTTCATTCTTGATATTACCAGAAAGAAAGGTCACGGCCAGGTTGTCAACCGAAATGAAATCATCCAAGACTACAATGGTATCGAATATATGAACCCCGAGAAAACAAGACTTGAACCGGAATGGAGTATAGTGATTATTGCAGCACTGGTTTACGCGGGTGAAATCGTCATGGCTATTCCCGGAAAAAAGTTTGATGCCACCGCACTTCAAATGATGGCTGGTACTCCCATGGATGAGCTGGTTCGTTTCAAGCATCTGGAGCAACCGAAAGAGTGGAATCTTCCAGCCTTGAAGGCCCTTTTTGAGTTGCTGGGTCTGGCTCCCGGAATGGCACAGTTGGTTTCTCAGGGGAAAGATGAGCCGGTACAACAAATGCAACAGTCCGTAACCGGAATTGTGAAAAAAGTAGTGATGACACAGCAATCAATCCGTGACGGCTTGGCCTTCTGGGGGATTAATTTGTTGTCTGAAGAACACCTTGCCGAGCAAAAAGAGGTGTTGAGTCAGGCGAAGGAATTTTTCGAATCGCTACAAGCATACAACACACCAGGGAAATTGAAGAACTTCAAATACAGTGTAGAAGATATAAAAGGGTATGGTAAAGCTGTTAAGTTGCTGGATACTATTGCTATTCTACGAGAATTCATTTCAGACCATGGAACGGCAGCATCCTGGCTCTCTACGGCTGAAGCTGTTTTACCATCCGATCATGATTGGTCAGACCGGATGAAAGCCATCAGACAGGATATTATGAGTGATGTTACCAGTTCAAAGTCCAATATAAAAAGTCTGGGAGTATCTGTTTCTAAGAAACTGAACGAACTCAAAGGAGAGTATATAACAATTTACACCACGTTACATACAAAGGCCAGACTGGGAGTAAATGATGACAAACGAAAGGCCAGATTGCTGAACGATTCCCGACTTAAGATACTCCAGAAACTGGCCGGAATTGATTTGATGCCAAGGCAACAGTTAACAGATTTCCAGACCAGACTCAGCTCTCAGAGAAGCTGTTTTTCGATGACAGAGCAGGAACTTTCACAAACACCGGTATGCCCACATTGCGGATACAGGCCATCAGTTGAGAACCGGGAATCTCATCTGCAGGGCTCGGCTATGCTGGGCCAGCTCGATGAAGAGCTGGATACTATGCTGGAAGGCTGGACCGAAACCATACTGGACAACCTTGAAGATCCAATCACGCAATCAAATCTGGAACTGCTGAAAACCGATGCTAGAGATGCTGTTGATACATTTATCAAGACCAGAGAGCTACCTGAATCGCTTGATGGCGAATTTGTAAACGCATTACGTGAGGTCTTGTCCGGTCTGATAAAGGTGGCTGTAAAGACAGGTGATCTTCAAAGAGCCCTGAGAGTCAGTAGTGGTCCGGCAACCCCAACAGAGATGAAGAAACGGTTTGATGAATATATCGATGGACTGACCAGAGGAAAGGATCCGGCAAAGGTACGTATTGTCATGGAGTAGAACCATAGAAGATTAGTCCACAGATTATGCAGATGGGCACAAATTTATAGTATGAGGGATGAGTGGTAAAAATATGAAACAAGGGGAATTGTTTAAGAAGAAACTGGTTCCAGCCAAGCCCGGTTCCGGTAAGTTATTTGAAGAAGAAATTGTGGTTAATGATGGTCCAGTTGTGTGCCTTGGTCAAGAATTTGAAAGTGATGTAGCACGTCGTGAATATTTTGCAGCGTTGCTTCGGGAAAAATTAAATGATCCTGAATTCCGTAAAATAGAAGGTTTCCCTATTGGTGAGGATGAGGACATCCTCGCTCTTTCCGATCCACCATATTACACTGCCTGTCCGAATCCCTGGATTGGTGATTTTATTAAAGAGTGGGAAAGTCAGAAGCCTGAAAAGCCGAAAAATTATCAATACCACAGAGAGCCGTTTGCAGTAGATGTGAGCGAAGGTAAAAACGATCCATTTTATAGAGCACACTCTTACCATACTAAAGTACCGCCTAAAGCGATTGTAACCTATCTACTTCATTATACGGATGTTGGAGACATTGTCTTTGATGGTTTTAGTGGTTCTGGCATGAGTGGTTTAGCTGCATATTTATGTGAAAATTTAAATAGTCAAGATAAAGAGCAGATAAGAAATATTTTTCATGGTGCTTCATATAATGAACCTAGTTTTGGTCCAAGGCACTCTATTATTGGTGATTTAGGGCCAGCTGCAGTTTCAATAGGATATTCGTATAACCGGAAGGTTAATTCTATTGAATATAATAAACAAGCAAAATCACTGATTAAAGAACTAAGAAATGAATTTGGTCATTTTTATGAAACTTTACATTCAGATAATCAAAGTACTGGAATTATAAATTATACTGTTCTTTCTGACATATTTATATGCCAATCTTGTGGTGCAGAATTATGTTATTGGGATATTGCAGTTGATAAAGAAAAGAATGAACATAAAGAAATATTTGAATGTACAAGCTGTAAATCATCATTGAAAAGATCTGATTTGGATAGAGCCTACACTTCATACTATGATAATATTGCCGGTGAAGTTGTTAAATGTGTAAAAAGAAAGCCTGTCCTGATAAATTATTACATAGGAAAGAAAAAATACGAAAAAATACCAGACTCAAAAGACATAGAGAAATCAGAAAATATTGATTTAAAAAGAGTCCTTCAATACTTACCAGTGAATAAGATCCCGTATATGCATATGACACATGAAAGAAATAATTTGGCAAGTCAGGGTATAACTTATATTCATCATTTTTATAGTGCGAGAAATCTATTTATTGCAGCAGAAATGTGGCAAAGGATAATCAATAAATATACTTTACTTATTAATATTTTTACAGCAATAAATCCAAGGCTTATTACCCAAATGTCTGCATATAGAGTAGGTAAAGGAAAAAGTAATTTAAGAACTGGAACGCTTTATATTCCATCGTTAACGTCAGACTATAATGTTATTGGTGCTTTTGAAAGCAAATACAAAGTTTTGTCTAAAATACTTTTATCTTCAGAGAAAAGTAAGCCACATACTATATCAACTACACAAAGCCATATTGACTTATCAAATATACCTTCAAATTCAATAGACTATATATTTACAGATCCTCCATTTGGTGAGAACATATATTACTCAGATTTGAACTATATATGGGAAAGCTGGCTTGGGGTAATAACTAATAGTGATTCTGAAGCAATTGTTGATAAAGCAAAGAAGAAAGGTAATGTGGAATACAAATATTTAATAAGTATGTCTTTCAAAGAAGCCTTCAGAATTTTAAAAAAGGGAAGATGGATTACTGTTGAGTTCCACAACTCTCAGAATGCAATATGGACATGTATTCAGAATGCTTTAATAGAAAACGGTTTTGTTATTGCAGACGTAAGAATTCTGGATAAAAAGCAAGGCTCAATAAAGCAGGTCATTGAAAGTTCTGCGATAAAACAAGATTTAATAATATCTGCTTACAAGCCTGTTGAAGCTCTTAACGAAAAAATAAATCTCTACACTAGTAGTGAACAAAGTGCATGGGATTTCGTGAGAGAGCACTTAAAAATGTTACCTGTTTTTGTTAGTAATTTAGGTATAGCTGAGGTTGTTATTGAAAGACAAGGCTTTCTACTTTATGACAGGATGGTCGCTATTCATGTTCAAAATAACATGACAGTTCCTTGTTCAGCAGCAGAATTTAACTTAGGTTTGAAGACTAGATTTTCAGAGCGTGATGGAATGTATTTCTTGTCGGAACAGGTTACTGAATATGACAAAAAACGTTTACAATCAAAAGGAATTAGGCAGCTTTCATTATTTGTTACAAATGAGGCGTCGGCAATTCAATGGCTATACCACAAATTAAAAGATAAGCCACAAACGTTTAGTGATATACATCCTCAATTTATGAAAGAGATCAGTGGTTGGAGCAAAAATGAAAAAATACTGGAACTTTCAATTCTGCTTGAACAGAACTTCCTATGTTATGACGGTAAGGGCAGGGTTCCTGAACAGATCCATGCCTACCTCTCTACTAATTGGAAGGAACTGCGTAATCTGCGAAAAGAAGATCCGTCATTAGTTGCCAAGGCAAAAGATCGATGGTATGTCCCTGATCCAAGCAAAGCTGGCGATCTTGAAAAACTGCGTGAAAAATCCCTTCTCAAGGAGTTTGAAGAATACAAGGCGTCAAAGAAAAAGCTCAAACTCTTCCGCCTGGAGGCCGTTCGTACAGGATTCAAGAAATGCTGGCAGGAACGAGACTATGCCACTATCATCAGTGTTGCAGAAAAGATTCCGAACAATGTCCTTGAAGAAGATCCGAAGCTGCTCATGTGGTATGACCAGGCAGTGACGAGAAGTCAGGGATAGGAACCACAGATGGACACAGATAAACACAGATTTTTGTATAAGGAAGAGACACATCAGATTATTGGATGTGCATTTGAAGTTTTGAATACGCTTGGCCATGGTCTTCTTGAAAAACCATATGAAAATGCACTTGTTGTTGAATTTGGTTTAAAACAAATACCGTTTCAGCAGCAGACGCGGTTTCCGGTGATTTATAAATCGGTACAAGTTGGTGAATATATCCCCGATCTGATTGTTTTTGATAAAATTATTGTTGACACCAAGGTCATTGAGAAAATTGGCAATAATGAAATAGCGCAAATCATCAATTATCTAAAGATTACCGGGTTGAGAGTAGGGCTGGTATTAAACTTTAAACATGCCAAACTTGAATGGGAGAGAATTATCTTATGAAGAAAATGCCACAGATGGACACGGATTTTGTATTATCGAAAAACAAAATTATTAAAAATATTATCTGTGTGAATCTGTGTTCATCTGTGGTTACAAATGGAGTTGTTTCGTGAGGATGAATGAACAAGAACTCTTAAAATTGCTCAGCGCCCATGAGTGGAAAGATATTGAGTTTAAAGAAGCCCAGAGAGCTGTCCCTAAAAATGCTTATGAATCTGTTTCCGCCTTTGCCAATACGGAAGGCGGTCATCTTGTATTTGGTGTAAGAAAAGACGGATCAGATTTTGAAGTAGTAGGCGTCTTAAACGTGGATAAAGTACAGAGCGACTTCCTGACTTCATTACGCCAAAAAGATAAGATCAGCTTGATTATTGATGTAAAGGAACAGCTCCATTTGGTTAACGAAAAAAATCTACTCGTGTTTTATGTGCCGGAAGCGCCACGTACTGATAAGCCGGTGTTCTTGAATGGAGATATTAGAAGAAGTTTTCTTCGCAAAGGAGCCTGCGACGTAAAATGCTCCAATGAAGAAGTTCAGCGGTTAATCAGTGACGCTTCACTGGAACGGTATGATGGGCAAACAGTTGATCATGATTTAAACACCTGCTTCAGTTCCAAAGATATTGGCTGGTATCGTAGGCAGTACGAAGGAAAGACAGGTAATCGCAGTTATGGCGATTTAGAGGATTTGGAGTTTCTATTTCAGCTTGGTCTGATAAAAAATACGGACAGAGGCCAAAAACCGACTATTGCCTCAATTCTTTTATTTGGTCAGGATGGTTACTTACGCGGTCTACTTCCCCGGCCGGTTATTGATTGTCAGCGGTACTTATTTAAACATGACGATTATTCAAGAGGTGAACGTTGGCATGATCGCACGGTTTGCGATTACAATTTAGTCCAGAGCTGGCTTGCTGTTCTTGAATGGTACTATCGTTTCGCTGAGATTCCGTATGAAGTAAATCCAAAAACTCTTCAACGCAGTGATACTCCACCGGATTATATTGCTTTTCGAGAAGCAATCATCAACATGCTGATTCATCAGGATTATGCCGACCATTGCCGCAAACCGGTTATTGCTCATTTTACCGATTTAACCCGATTTTGGAATCCAGGTGATGCATTTGCCAATGTAAGGGATCTGCTTGAGCCAGGAGAGAAGGAAACAAGAAACCCAATTCTGGTGACGGCATTTAGACGTATCGGATTCAGTGAAAACGCAGGCTGGGGATTACGGGATGTATTTAAGAACTGGCGAGGATTGGGTAAGGTCCCGCCTGTAATAAACAACGATAAATCAAAGAAATCATTCGAACTTGTTTTACATAAGGAAGTCCTGTTATCAAAAGAACAGGTAGAATTTCAGAAGACAATCGGTGTTCACCTCTCAGAAGATGAGGCGTCTATTTTTGCATATGCATACAAGCACAAAAAACTCTCCATTTATGATATCCGGGATGTTTCAGGTAATCCACTTCAAAGCTGTCGAGACATTGCTGATCATTTAGTCATTCAGGCTCTTTTTGTTAAGATTGACAATGATTTATACGAACTTTCACCCGTCATGCAGGAACGGTTCAAACATATTGAAGCTGAGGCCCATGATGAGGCCCATGATGAGGCCCATGAGAAACTTCTAGGTGACATGACTGAAACAGAACGGCAAATTCTCAATTACTGTGTCGAACCCAAAAGTACTCCTGAATTACTCAAATTACTCGGATACCGTTCAAGAACGGGTAATTATAAATCTGCTCTATCTAACCTGCTTTCAAGTGGTTATCTGGAAATGACTATTCCAGGCAGTCCAAGAAGTAAGAATCAAAAATATAAATCAACAATGGAAGGCAAACGACTTGTACACAACGACTAAGACACGAGTTTATAAGCTTGGTCAGTTGTGCTTGCAACTTGTGCACTCAAATACTTCATTTTCAAGTATTTCTCGCCTTTCATGGCTTATGCACATTAAGTATCTGTTTTTATGCGCTTTCATCCTTTGTTTAATAAAGGGCTCCTATGAACTCGGAATGGCAATACAGCACAATCCACAACTGCATATGCAAGGTGATTGAAAAGCAAACCTTGTGGGGACAGACAGTTTTTCGTATCTGGCTTCCTGCAAGCGATGCCATTGTTAAGATTCCAGGTTCTGCGCTTAACCCTATAAGAGAGGAAATTAATCCGGAAAATGAACGCCATCGAATATCATACATAGCTACAGCTGCTAAGGTAGCGGATTTACTGGAAGGCAGCATTAATGTCCGTAACGAACATTTACTCCTTGCCCCGATGGAATCAAATGTTATTCCTCTTCCCCATCAGATTACGGCATTGTCACGGACAATGTCGGGAGACAGGGTTCGTTATCTTCTTGCTGATGAAGTTGGTCTGGGAAAGACCATTGAAGCGGGACTCGTTTTGCGCGAACTCAAATTACGTGGACTTGCTCGTCGTATACTTATTGTTGCACCCAAAGGCATTGTTACCCAGTGGGTTTCTGAAATGCAGACACACTTTAACGAAAAATTCCAGTTGATCCTTGGTGAAGACCTGAAAACATTAGGTAAGGTGTCTTCAGGTGAATCATCAACACCGTGGACAATATTTGATCAGATTGTGGTATCCATTGATTCGGTTAAACCAATGGAGAAGCGCCGTGGGTGGCCAAAAGAGCGTATTGCGGAATACAATAAGATTCGATTTGAGGATCTGATAACAGCCGGTTGGGACTTAGTCATTGTGGATGAGTCACACCGCCTTGGAGGCAGCACTGACCAGATTGCTCGATATAAATTGGGACAAGGTCTTGCAGAATCGGCACCCTATCTTCTTTTGCTGACAGCAACACCTCACCAGGGGAAAACAGATGCTTTTCATAGATTGATGAAACTCCTTGATACCGAAACCTTTCCTGATATTGAAAGCGTTTCAAGAGACCGTGTCGCTCCTTATGTTATCCGTACAGAAAAGCGTAAAGCTGTTGATGCTGAGGGGCAACCGTTATTCAAGCCGAGACGGACAGAAATGTCTCCTGTTTCCTGGCAGCAACATCACCACCTGCAGGAACTTCTCTATAAGTCAGTTACTGATTATGTGAGGGAAGGATATAATCAGGCGATTAAGGACAAAAATTATCATATCGGTTTTCTGATGATTCTCATGCAGCGACTGGTTGTGTCAAGTACAAGAGCAATTCGAACTACACTGGAACGAAGGCTTGAGGCTCTTAAGAATCAAACGCAGTTAATAATCGAGAAACTTGATAATTATGAGAGTCTGGACTCTGAATTAGAATCCATATACGACATGGACGGACAAGAACTGCTTGATGAGCTTTTGGAGTTTCATGTTGCAGCCTTGGAAAACGAAGTAAACCTTGTGGAATCTATTCTTAATAGTGCTGTTCAGTGTGAGCAGGCAGGACCTGATGCAAAAGCTGAATATCTTATCGACTGGATTTATCGCCTTCAGTCTGAGGAAAATGAATCTGACCTCAAGACTCTAATCTTTACTGAGTTTGTTTCGACACAGGCAATGCTTAAGGAATTTCTGGAGGCCAGAGGAATTTCTGTTGTTTGTCTTAACGGTTCATTAAGTATGGAAGAACGTATACAGGTCCAGGAATCCTTCCGGACTAAAACACGGGTTTTAATTTCTACGGATGCCGGTGGAGAGGGATTAAACCTTCAATTTTGTCATATTGTTATTAATTATGATATCCCCTGGAATCCAATGCGGCTAGAGCAGCGGATAGGACGTGTAGACCGTATCGGTCAGCGAAAAACAGTGCGTGCCATCAACTTTGTTTTTGAAAATTCAGTTGAGTTAAGGGTCCGTGAAGTGTTGGAACAGAAGCTCTCTGTTATTTTTCACGAGTATGGAATCGACAAAACCGGAGATGTTCTCGATTCAGCTCAAGCTGGAGGGATTTTTGAGGAAATGTTTACAGCGGCTATCTTGAATCCTGATAACATCGATGACGTCACCCAGAAAACTGTTGACCAGATAAAACAGGAGATCCGTGATGTTAGAGAACGTTCGGCAATATATGGCATTTCAGATGAACCGGATTTGCATGCAGCAGAACGCCTTCGCTCACATCCTCTACCTCATTGGCTGGAACAAATGACAATTTCCTACCTGGAGTCACATGGAGGAAAAGCTTCCCGGAAGAAATCGTGGTGGAATTTACTCTGGCCTGACGGAGCAAAACATACAAAAGCGGTTTTCAACTCCCGTGATGCGGACATCTTTAATGCTAAGCTTTTAAATCTAGAAAATCCCCGAATCAGAGGTCTGGCCTTAAATATACCTCCGATTGCTGCGGGACAACCAATCCCGAATGTACAGGTTAAAGATCTCCCGGAAAACATTGCCGGTTATTGGGGACTCTATGAAATTCGCATTACTTTGAGTAACCTTCAAATACCTTCATCATTAAGAACACCACATGCCAGGCGAAGGTTTCTTACTGTTTTCACCAATGAAGAAGGCAAAGTCTTTCTGCCTACAGCACGCCACATCTGGAATGGAATTAATGATTCAGAACTGTCCGTGACGGGAACGCTATCGATGGATGACTCAAAGCATGCCTTTGAAAGGCTGAGGGAGGTTGCTGAAGAGACGGGGAAGGATATTTTCAGCGAGCTAATGCAGGAACATTCAACTGCTCTGGATAAAGAGTCTGAGAGAGCGGAATATGCGTTTGAGTACCGTCGTAAATCCATTGAAAAGCTTGGTCTTGCTGAAGTTAAGAATTATAGAAACAAGAAGCTGGACGAAGAGATATCTACATGTCAAAGGGATATAAAGTTAGCACGGAATGTGATTCCAGATCTCAGGCCACTCCTTATTATGAAAGTAGGAAAAGGGGCGAAGGATGAATAGCTGGAGAGACACCATATTAAATGAATTTGTGCCAAAGATCAGCCGATTGACGATCGTTTCTGATCCTGATGCTCTATTAACAGAAGAAAAACTGGCAGTCACATTAAGAGAACGAGGATTTGATTTGATAGAGTTCAATGATGCTATTGAATTCCGTTATGCATATGAATCGAATTACAGAATCTTCTGGGATCAGGAAAAACACACTGATCTTGTCGTCGTTCTAAGGTTACAGGACACTGAGGTAGATAACCTGCCATTTGATTTGTTAAAAGCAGGACGAAGATTATCTTTTGATTTAGGGTCGATTTTCCCTAATTTGAGCTATCCGGTTATAGAAAAACTTGATCGTAGTCTGTTGGACACATTATTTGATGCTCAACAAAACTATTCTCCAGGACGTATTGGAGATAACGCAACAAAAGACTTTATACTCAGTCATGTATTTGGTATTGCAGCAGAACTGATAAAGAGTGATGCTGACCTGCTGCGAATTCTTTTACGTATTCACTACAATTCTCTCAGCATACCAGGAGAGCTTATTGATCGACTCGTACAGGTATTGAGTGGGCACAAGGCATTTGCCGGTTGGCCTCTTGCCGATGTCATTCCGGATGAAAATGCTTTTTTTGCATTTTTGCAGGAGAGATGGCCAATCTTCCTTTCTGGTCTACATGCAACTGATCAAGTAGGAGAAGTATCAGAAGGATACGGGCTTAAGCATCACGGGCCAGATTCTCTCCCTTTTGATCATCAGGATATTCGAGTCTACATCGACAATCTGTTTGTAGAGGGCAAGCTTACACCAGTTGCTGCTGATACTATAGGATTCGACATAAATACATTACAAGGTGATACATGGATAAAAAGCGGTATTGCGGATACGGGAAAAAATGAAGGGGTTAGAATCACCAGATTGCTTGATTTGATTGTAGGGGAAGGACCTACAGAAGATTCCCGATACTCCGATTGGACTTCTTTGGCATTTAAATGGGCAGAATTAGCAACTCTTATTCATAATGATTCTACAAAAGAACACCGGGACTGCTTTCTTAAGCTAGGAGATAGCCTTAACAAAACCTTTACTGACTGGCTGAATAATCATTATGCCGGACTTATAAACCTGCCACCAACTAATCCGGTAATGCTCCACCATGTTTCAAGAAAAATGGCGAGGGAACTGGAAGACTCACAATGTGCGGGTGTGGCATTGGTAGTATTGGATGGTCTGGCGCTCGATCAATGGATTCCTTTAAAACATGTCATCCAGGAGCAGGCGCCTGATATTACGTTTCGAGAAACTGCTGTTTTTGCGTGGGTTCCGACATTAACATCGGTATCAAGACAAACCATCTTTGCAGGTAAAGAACCTCTCTATTTTCCAAACTCAATCAATACAACAAACAATGAACAGGTGCTATGGCGACAATTTTGGGAAAACCATGGTTTATCACGGTTAGATATTTCCTATAAACGTGGACTGGGTGATGGCGATCCAATCGTAGATCTTGAACCTGTATTCAATCCAGGCAGGACGAAGGCCATTGGTCTGGTCGTAGATAAAGTTGATAAGATTATGCATGGAATGCAGCTTGGCGCAGCAGGAATGCATAATCAGATTAGGCAATGGTCTAAACAAGGCTATCTGTCGGCATTGATAAAGTATTTACTGGAGATGGACTATCATATTTGGCTCACATCAGATCACGGAAATATTGAATGCAATGGTAAAGGACGACCTTCGGAAGGGTCCATCGCAGAGACATGCGGTGAACGTGCGAGAGTATACCCAACGCCTGAGTTGCGATCGAAGGTTTTGAGTGATCATATATCTGCCAAAGAGTGGAGAGCTCCCGGATTACCTGCAGATTACTATCCTTTGGTAGCTGAAGGGAGAGATGCATTTATAAAAGAAGGTGATAGTATAGTAGGGCATGGAGGTATATCGATTGAAGAGATCATCGTGCCGTTGGTTAAAATTGAGCGGAGGACACGATGATGGGTAGCCGACATGAAAAAATCGGAATAAAACAGGTTATTCGTTTGGAGTGGATGGATAAAGTGCTATCAATGTTGCTAGCTGGCATGTCTGAAGCATTAATTCGGCAGGAACTTGACGAATACCTTTCAACTCAGAAACAGAGCGGCGGTCAGGGAGAACGTGGTAAAAAGACCTACGGTATGGCCATAGGTGCTCTTTCCTCCTGGTTTTCACCAGACAAAGATCTTATTCATTTCAGGAATGATGCATTAAAGCTGGCTCGTGAGCTTCCAAAAGATAAATGGCTTCCGCTTCATTGGGCGGTCATATCAGCCGCATATCCATTCTGGTTTAATGTGGCAAAACAGGTTGGTCGGCTTCTGAACCTCCAGGATAAGATCACACAAAAACAGATATTCAACAGATTAAAAGAGCAATACGGTGATAGAGAAACGATAGCAAGAAATGCTCGTTATACCGTTCGCTCATTTGTAGCATGGGGAGTACTGAAAGATTCTGACGTTAAGGGATGCTACGTAAAAGGAAACAAATTATTGGTATCTGATTCTAAAGAGATAATGATACTATTAGAAAGCGGACTACTTGCTAACGAAGAAGGAAAAAGTCCTCTCAATGTGCTTTTGGCATTTCCAGGCTTTTTTCCGTTTGCCATGTCAACGGTAACCGGAGCATTTATAGCACAAAATTCTCAACGTATCAATGTTGCCCGTTATGGCCTTGACGATGAATTTCTGAAGTTGAAATAAATTAAAAGTGAATTGTGACCTCTGTCTGTTGTTAGTCATTATAAAAGAGTATGGTTGTATTGCAATATGAAACATATTAAAAAATTCATTTATATCATGCCCAACGCTTCATCAGCCGCCTTTGCAGATGCACCGGGAGATCCGATTAAAGATGTTATCTCTTTAAGTCCGGCAATGCACGCCTCTCTCTTTTCTTCATTTAAAAGGAGCTTGGTTGCATGTGAAGCCAGCCATTTATAGTCATCCTTATACATGAGTTTCTCCGGGACAATTGTTTTTTCTGCCATTGCATTGACCGGACAGATGTAAGGTGTGCTCATGTGTGGTTTGACAGACAATAGGGGAAATACAAACTGTAATCTTCTTGACTAATTGATTTATAAGGGCATACTTGTTTGATAGTTAATGAAGAGAAGTAGGAAGGGTCAGGCTATGTGGAGTAGAGCTACATTAGACATTGGAAATTTGCGAGAGGCTTCTGCTTGCTAAACTTAGAAGTAGCAGACGTTTTTGCTTTTTGCCTACTTTTATCATCTTTAGATCAAAAGATTAGTCTATGAAAATTTACCTCATATACATCCGAGACGAGGACTATTACAATATTCTTCCTGAAAAACTCAGGAGATTGGGGAATAGCGACCTTATTGAGGTGATGGCTTTCCCGCCACTTGGCATTCAGACACTGGCTCCGATAATTCGCAATTACGGACACAAGGTAACCATGTTCGATACCTGTCATCCACAGATGAAAGAAGAGCATATAGAGCAGGCCGTGAAAGATGAAAAACCTGATGTAATTGCCCTTTCATTTCTTTCAACTACTTGTTATCTCCTTGTAAAGAGTATGGCGCAAAGGCTAAAGAAGACGGCGCCAAAAACACCCATTATTATCGGAGGGGCTTTTGCAACGGTAAATGCTGTTAAGATACTGAAAGACACACCATACATCGATTGCGTTGGCAGAGGGGAAGGTGAAGAGTTGATTCCTGAGTACCTCGACAACCTAGACAATCTGAAAATAGTAAGTGGTCTTACCTGGCGATCCAATGGTGAAGTGGTTCATAACCCTGATCGCCCCCTGATCAGTGACCTTAACCAGTTTCCTTATCCTGACCGAAAAAGTTTACCCATTGAATACATCGAATCGATGCCAATGGATACACCGGCAGTTCTTTCTCTCGATCGTTTTTGCACCATGCAAACCACACGCGGCTGTCCTTTCAAATGTATTTATTGCGACATTCCATCCCTCGCACGTGGTAAGTGGCGGAACCGCTCACCGGAGCATGTCCTGGGTGAAATGCAACAGTTGCATGATGAAGGCTACAGATCAATCTACCTGACCGACGATCATTTCCTGATGCAGCGTAAACGCATAGAGACCATTTGCAACGGTATCATAGACAAAAAGCTGGGATTTCATTGGGGATGTGAGGGTAGAGTTGATTCGGTGGCTGTAGAGGAACTCCCATTGATGGTAAAGGCTAACTGTACTTTTCTTGCCTTTGGTGTGGAAGCAGGAACAAAGAAAGTACTCGACCGCCTGAAAAAGAACCAAACCCTTGAACAGATAGAATATGCCGTAAAACAAGCCAAAAAAGACGGAGTTGAAACGACACACGGCTTTTTTCTGGTCGGCTCGCCGGATGAAACCTTTGAAGATATTCTGGAGAGTTTTCGATTTGCCGTCCGGCTTAGACTCGACACATTTAGCTTTAGCCGGTTATGCGCCTACCGCGGAACTCCGTTATGGCAGGAATATGTGGAAAGGGGTATTATTGATGATGAACGCGACTGGCATAAGTGGTTCAAGTGTTCAGACATCGATCCAACAATTCTTCCGAGTGAAGTGATTCAGCAGGCAAGGATAAAGGGATATAAGCAGTTGTTTGGTTACCTGATACTCCGTCGTCCCATTGCTACATTCAGGCTTCTTCGCAAGTTTGGCCGGTATATGACGTTTTCAGATATTCTCAGATTATTATGGAGTCCATTTATCAGAAAGGCTAAAACCAGAAAACCTGAACTTCCTGAATGGATGGTTGAGCAGGGACTGGATTCACCGATCAGGTCCGCTTTTTAGGGAAAATAGATCTAAATAGTAACCAAAACCAACATGCCAATCCTTAGTATTATTGATCATATCGAGGTTGGTGTTCTCCTGAAACAGGTACGAGCTCCAAAGAGGTTGATGATTCTTATGGAGGGAGGGAGTCTGTTTAGTGAAGTTACCCTCATTGTCACCGCTCACCTCGTATTTGGGACGGCCATTGCCATATGAAACTCACCAAAGATTTGGCTTATATCATACCCAATACTTCATCAGCAGCCTTTTCCGATGCGCCGGGAGATCCGATTAAAGATGTTATCTCTTTAAGTCCGGCAATACACGCCTCTCTTTTTTCTTGATTTAATAACAGTTCAGTTGCGTGTGAAGCCAGCCATTTATAGTCATCCCTGTACATGTATTTTTCTGGGACAACCGTTTTTCCCGCAATCGCGTTGACCAGGCAAATATAAGGTGTTTTCATATGCGGCTTGGCGATAAAGTAGCAAAACGGGGAGGTGCGGTAGAAAATTACCATGGGTACATGATAGTTCGCTATTTCCAGGACAACCGTCCCCGAACTTGCGATACAGAGCGAAGATGCCTTGATCACTTCAGAAATCTTTTCTTTAACTATTTCTATCGATAACCTTTGATTTATTGCAGAGGCATAACTCTTCATAATGTCTTGTATCAATTCTGAATTTCTCGTGTTGCTGCATGATATAAGGAATTTTGCTGATGGGATTTTTTCATGAATGATATTTGCTGTCTCCAGCAGAATAGGCAGCAATCTCCTTATTTCCTGTTTGCGGCTACCGGGCAATAAAGAAACAACTGTTTCGCCTTCTCCGGCTTTCATTTTTTTTACGAGAACTTGGTCTATACCCCTCGTGTTAAGTTCATCAAAAAGTGGATGCCCAACATATTTCACGGAAACACCTCCATTCGTATAAAATGTCTCCTCAAAAGGGTAAATGACCACCATCCTGTCTACAAATTTTTTGATTTTTTTGATTCTCCATGGTCCATGGGCCCAGAGCTGGGGGCTTATGTAATACATAACCGGTATATTCCTTTTCTTCGCAGCTTTCGCCAGGTTGAGATTAAAACCTACGTAATCAATCAGGATGACCAGCTTTGGCCTCTCTTCATCAAAAAACCGAGTGCAATCTTTAAATATATTTCTTAATTCAGGAATCTTTTTTAGAGACTGAAGCCACATGACGGAACGGGAACTCATGTCGTGGATACACTGCATGCCCGCCTCAACCATTTTATCCCTCCCTAAACCATAGAACCTGATTGACGTATCTTTCTTGTGTGTTTCACGTATCAGGTTTGAACCGTGCATATCACCGGATGTTTCACCGGCGCTTATAAATATTTTTTTAGTAGTTTCCAAGGTATAAAATAATTAAATTTATGGGAAGTAAAATTGGAGAAAATACCCATGCTATTATTGATGAAAAAGAGGTGTCGATACAGAATATTCCATACTTTACATCTAAGGCAAACATTACGAGACATGAAACGGGAAGCACAACACACGGTATCATAAGCAGGTAAAAGAAAATTGTATAATTTCCATAAAGAAGGCTATGTGCAAATATTATATTCGAAATAAAAAATATTAAGGCAAAGAAAATAGAGAGCTTAATCTTCGAATAAAAGTAGCATGCTGCCGTTAATGGTAGTGAAAGTATAGATAAAGTAATTATTGTCATTATTAATGCCCACGAAATACACGAAAAAAACACGAAATTGTTTTTCTAACAAACTTACAGAACAAGACGCTCATACTCAAGTTTTGGGTGATGTCCAAAATTCACCAGTAGACCCATATTTCTAAATATTCCTGATAAACCGCTTCCAAAAAACCATTTCCATGATCTTATACACATTCAGCGTCATCCGGTTAGGTTTTTGCATATTCCAAATTAATGCTCCAAAACTGTCATTCCCGCATGCTTTAAGCGGGAATCCAGATTGAACGAGTCACATAGATACCCGATAAAGGAATTCGGGTATGACAAAAGCGGTATATGCAAAAACCTAACCGGATGACGCTGATACACATTAAAACATGCACCAATAATTGCATAACTTTCTTCTTTATAAAGAATTTTTGAATCCATCAATACTCTGTTCGTGGGCCAGTTATTTATCTGAAAAGTAAAAAAATAAACGCAAAGTATCCCAAAACCAGTATAACCCCTTCAAACCTGTTAACCTTCAGGTTGCCTCTTGCCATTATCATTGGTATTAACGCAAACGAGAAGAGGAGCATGGCGGGGAACTCAAAATAAAGGATATCTTTCGTTACATTAACCGGTCTTATCAATGAAACAGACCCAAGAACCATCAATATATTGAATATATTACTTCCGACCACGTTTCCCACACAAATATCTGCCTCTTTTCTCAAGGCGCTTACAACGGATGTTGCCATTTCCGGTACGGATGTACCAAAAGCTACTACCGTCATTCCGATAACCATTTCACTTATTCCGAAGCTGCTGGCTAAAAAAATTGCGGACTTAACTAATATATGCGCGCCGACCAGGAGGCAGACTAATCCAATCACAATATAAACTATATAAAATAATAGCTTCTTCTTTGAATGATTCTTCTCTGCGGTACTCTCTTTTACCTTTGTTTGATTATCATGACCACTAGAATCTACTTTATGACAGGAAGAGTTTACCGTTGAAGTTAGAATAGGAACATTATCCGTTTTACCTGTTACATTTTTAGAAATTTTCTTAAAATTCAGCGTATTATAAATTTGATAACCTATAAAAAATATTATTCCTGTAAAAAGGAATAACCCGTCTATAAGTCCAATCTTTTTATCTATTGCCATTAAATAAAGAGCTACTGATATTGCAATCATCAATGGCAGTTCACGTTTCATTATGACTTTTTCTACCTTTAAGGGGAAGGCAATTGCGGCAATGCCAAGAATAAGTCCGATATTGGCGATGTTGCTTCCGATTATATTTCCGATAGCAATATCGTTTGAACCTTTAATAGATGCAGTTAAACTGACGGCTAGTTCAGGGCTGGAGGTGCCAAAGGCGACAACGGTTAAGCCTATTACTATTGGTCTTACTCCAAGGTCACGCGATAAATTTGATGACCCCTTGACCAACCATTCGGCTCCAAAGTACACACCTGAAAGTCCAATAATAAAAAAGATAGATTGTAATAGCATTATTTAATCTCTTATTTTTGATTCCCGTAAAACTGATATGATAAAAGTATAATAGCAGTAACCCTTCCGTCAAAGATAAAAACCCTCTGCGCCGTTCTTTTGCTCTTTGTGTATTTAAATTAATGCCTCAAAATTGTAATTCCCGCACGCTTCTCCATTTGAACAGATCCATCAGTGAGAGCCCAGAAATAAGCTGAGCGGGAATCTATAATAAGCGAGTATTCTGATTGCTCGAAGAATGTAAATACGACAAAAGTAGGGATGCTTAAAAATCTGATTTAAGAGAAAAAAATTATTCTTATAAAAAATTTAAAAAAACGGTTGACATCCCGGAATAAATGGATAGAATGTTCTAGATTGCGACTCAGTCTCAACAGTAAGAAGGTTTTAGCCAGTAGTATTAATTTGGTAAATTTGGTATTGAAAAGAACGAACAAATTAATTTTTTTTGAGCTATTGCTGAACTTGAGTCTCAATCAAAGATATGGCTTGTCTTGTACAAACACGAACAGAAAAAACTATATTTTTTTACTAGTAACTGAGAATGAGACTCAATTGGTCTCGCAATTATTTTAAGTGCTTTGAAAGGAGTATTTTATGAAGAAGTGTACAATCATGTTTCTCTGTCTTGCGGTCCTGTTTATCAGTACCGTTTGTCCAGGTGTCTATGGACAGGGTACAGATGCAGAACTTAAAAGGAAAGTAGACAAGATGGAGAAGATGCTTATGGAGTTAAAGGGTCAGCTTAAGCAACAGGCAGAAGCAACTGATGAACTTCAGGCTATGAAAGAAGAGATAAAAAAGATTTCTGCACCTGAAGCACCGGCCAATGACTTTTATTGGGCACAAAAAGCCCAGGAACTCGAGGACAAAGGACTTGCACCAGCATTTGGTAAACAATACGGTAAGCCATTCTTGCGCAGGTTTGGAAGAAATACTTATATCGGTGGATATATGGACCATGAGCTTGAATTTGATGAAAATGGTGGGCACACATTTGACCAGCACAGGCTTATCCCGTTTATCTACTCTGATGTGTCTGATAGAGTTAAGTTTGCGACTGAAATAGAAATAGAACACGGTGGCCCTCAGTCACCCGGTGGTGCACAAGATAGGACGGAAGCCAAGGGTGATATAAAAGTCGAATTTGCTACAATTGATTTTCTCATGACCGATTGGCTGAATTACCGTGGTGGTATTATCTTGAGTCCTCTTGGTAAGTATAACCTTGTTCACGATTCTCCATTACAGGATTTGACAGACAGGCCAATGGTAAGTACCAGGATCATACCGACAACCCTCGCTGAATCCGGGATGGGTTTCTTTGGTACATTTTATCCTACGGAACTTTCAAAACTTGATTATGAAATCTATGCGGTAAATGGTTTTTCCATGGAAGAAGATGGTACTTTTACCGGTTCAGGAATCAGTTTTATAAGAAATGGAAGGGGAAACAATCAGTCTAACAACAACAGAAATTTTGCTCTACTTGGTCGTCTTGCATATAGCCCTTTTCTTGGGTTGGAAGTTGGTCTTTCTGCACACACAGGATATATAGATGAGCATGCTAGCAACAGGATGACAATTAAGGCGGTTGACTGGACCTATCAGCGAGGTGCATTTGAATTTGTTGGTGAATATGCACACTCTTCAATAGAAAGGGATGGTAAGCACTTTGATGGAAGGGACAACAGCAATGTATATAATGGTGACATGTGGGGGTTCTATGCGGAGCCAAGATATCATTTTATGCCGCAATTCCTGAAGGATCATGCACCAACTTTTTTTACAGAGAACTCCACCTTTACAGCGGTCTGCAGAATAGGACATCTTGATATTAATAATCCAACTCCCGGTTCGGCCGATAGAAGGCAGACTCGCCTGACACCTGGATTTAACTTCAGGTATACTGAAGATACTGTTTTCAAGGCTGAATACCAGTTTAACTGGGAGAATGACCGTACAAGAAGCGAAACAAGCAATAATAGCTTAGTCTTTTCTGTTGCTACATATTTTTAATTTGAATGTTACATAATTTCACAATCATGAACTGAGGTATTAAATGCTCCATTATGTTTGAGCAACAAACAGAGGCTGATAAGATGCGTTATACACCTCCCCGTATAACGCATCGGCCTCAGTTATAAATCGTGAACGATTACATCAGTTTAAACCATGTATCAGAAACAGAAGGAAAAGAACCATCTTGAAGTATATACTTAAGAAATAAAATTTTTTTATTATGCCATTGAGACTGAGTCTTATTTGCATAGATTGATTTGAAAGGAAAATATAAGATGAAAAATATATTGATCATAGATGATAACGAAAAGATTCTTGGCACTTTTAAACAGCTACTATTGGATGAAGGCTATCGTGTAACTACCGCAAATAATGGCGCAATAGGCATGATACTATTTATGAGGAAAAACTTTGACCTTGTAATAACAGACCTCAATATGCCTGAAATCAACGGAATTGAAGTAATAAGAAGGATAAATAGTATTACTACGGTTCCTGTTATATTAATGAGTTCTGACTATTTACCGGTTGAACCGGATGATACAGAACTTCTGGGGGTAAATGCGGTGATTTCAAAGACAATTGATGATTATGACCTTTGTGAATTGGTCAAATACTGCCTGGAAGATAAGGTGTGTATAAATAAAGTTTTTTAAATGTTCCTGTAAATTTCTGAATAAGGAGAAAGAGTATATGTCATTAAAAATATTTGTAACTATTTTGTTTTTCTTTTCATTTGTTTGTATATCTGTGTCCAATGCAGATGTACCGGTTTTGAGAAAAATGGACAATGAGGAAAACAGTGTTAGTCTCTTTTCAGACAAACGAACGAAAAAAGGTTCTGCAAATGCATATGAATCGTTACGTGAACTGGAGAAAGAGATGAAATCAGGAGTTGATGATATTTCATTTCCTGTTATGTTTTCAAAATACTTAACCGGCTGTATGGACCTCAATGAGCATAAAAAAGCAAAGGGTTTTTTCCTTACGCTTGCCGAAGAAAACCCGAAATCTCCTCATGCCATTACAGCAAAAGGAATCGTCACCTATGGTTGGTGGGCTGAAAATGTCCTGAGACATGGTCTCAAAAAAATTGATGAGGCAATCTTGATTGATAAAGAAGCGTTTTTTCCAAGACTTTGTCGCGCAATCTATCTTTCCTGTCTTCCTGGAAAATTTACGGTTTCAATAGATGAATTTAATACCCTTTTAGAGACGGAAAAGGAGAATACTTCAAACCTTCTTGATGTCTATTCGAATCTTATCAGGGTCTATGGAGAGCATGGCCACTATGACATAATTGAACAGGTGAACAAAAAACTGCAAAAAACAGAAAGACATATTTTTAAGAAAATTAATTATTCGAATACGAAGTCTATCGTCAATATTATGTATGACAGCGAAATTATCAAACCACATTATCCAATTGTGAATAATGCCAATACTAAAAGGACAAACACTTCTAAAGACAAACATTTAAGTGGAGATCTTACGATACTTGAGAAAAGCATGGAAAGAAAAGTAGACGATGAGGCCTTTGGTGATATTTATAAACGCTATATCCTTCTGATAAATCAATATCAGGAAGCAAACCGGGCAATCAATTTCTTTGAAAATCTAACAGAAAGATATCCTCAATCTCCAAATGCGCTTGCTGCTTCAGGGATGATAACATACGGTTTGAAAGGACAGATATTATTACAAAAAGGGTTGGTTTGTATTAAGAGTGCTATAGAGCTTGAGAAGGACAATTTTTTTTCCAGGATAAGCCATGCAACCTTTAACACCCGCTTTCCATACGGGTTTATGAGATCAATGCGTGAACTCTCCTTCATGAAACAGGCTGAGGCAGGCGTTCACCATAGGGTTCGTCTGATTAACAAGCGTATAGAGCTTATTTGTTCTCAGCATGGGCACGACAGTATGCCGACAGAAAATAATGAGTCCGTTATTATGCGCCGGCTTTAGTTAATATCAGTTTATTTACAATACAACTCTTTCTCACCTTTTTATTCAGGAGGAAAACAACATGTCCGTATTAATAGTAGGTGGAGATCACCTTGGCAGTATACCAAAGGAACTTAAAAAGATAGGTGTAGACGATATCCGACATATGAACGGCAGAAACAGAAACGTCATTAAAAGAGGCATGCCGATGACAATGGACTTGATTATAGTATTGCACGATTATGTCAACCACAATCTAACGAGTGTAACCAAGAAACAGGCAAAAGAATGTAACATTCCCATTGTCTTTGCAAAACGATCCTGGTCATCGATATACAAGAAACTACCATCTTGCCTGATCAATAATTAATGTGAATGAGCATTGAATATTTTGAATTAGGTTGTGTAATAAATTAAAATTAAATTAAAAGGAACCAATTGGGTATTTTGCTTGTTTAATAGTGTAATAACGTTTGATGATTTTATAAATACAATAAAAAATGGGTGCACTGACATTTTCTCCTTCTCCTTTCACAGTGCACCCATTTCTTTTTTAATAGCCTTCCAATCCTTAACTACACTTATTAATTCCCGGTAATTGCTTGACAAGAATATCTACTCTTTGCTATTATTACCTATTAGACTCTGAGTCTCAATTGCAATTTTTTTATGTCTACTACAAAAATATTTTTGGTCATTTCACTGTTATTTCTAACAGGATGTTCTCTTTTTGATAGCACTTCTCCCTCTCATGCATATGATGGACGTTCTTCAGGATCACAATCTTCAAAATTTTCAAAGGCTTTTAATGATGATTTTGAGCATGTTTGGGCGACAGTTATAAAGGCGCTTGGAAATATGCCATTGGACAAAATAAATAAGGAAAAAGGTTTCATTAAAACCGGTTGGGCAGAGGGTTTTTCACAAACAAGAAAAGCCAGGAGTGTAGTGACGGATCGATTTTTAAATGACTATTGGAAAGAAAGGTATCGACTGACAATTACTATTTCTGGTAATATAATAACAAGTTCTGTAGAGGTAAGGTGTCAACTCCAACAAAAACCCAGAGGGGGCAGTGCTGCATACAGATGGCAGAGAATGAAATCTACGGGTGAGATAGAAGAAGAGGTATTAAGGAGAATTGAAGAACTTCTGATGGAAAGCTAAGGGCTGTCCTCTCTTTCGAGAGGACGGTCATGTTGGCACATCGAATGAAAGCTGAGAAATTTATGAAAATGGAAAAAAAGTATATTTATTCAATACTAATATTAATACTGGTATTTACATATGGGATTGTAACGACCGATTACGCGCAGGCCGGTTATGATGAAACACCAACAGATAACTATATATCTCAAGTTTATTTGACGGAAGAACAGGCATTGCAGGAGGTGTTTCCGCATTGTGATGAGATCCTCTTCAATGTCGTGCCTCTAACGAAAGAGGAAAAGACCCAGCTTCAAAACAGGCTGAGGAGGAAAATCTATGAGGAGTTCTTTGTTGTCTATATGGGTATGAAGTCGGGGGAAGTAACGGGATATGCAATAATCACCGAAGAGATTGGCAAATTTCACCCTTATACTTTCATCGTCTCAGTAGATCTTAAGGGTAAGATTAATAAGATTGCGATACTTGTTTATCGCGAAAGCAGGGGTTCTGAGATTGCAAAGAAGAGATTTCTTTACCAGTTTAAGGGTAAGTCTCTTAAGAACAAAATACGTATTAATAAAGATATCATTAATATCTCAGGTGCAACCATGTCTGTTGTCACCATGTGTAAGGGTGTGAAGAAGATACTGGCGGTGGTTGATGAGTTCTATTTAAGCGGTAAAAAGAGAGATAAAATTGCCTCTCTGGAAAAGATAAGGTATGGCTATGAAGACGGCACAGGAGAGAAACAGACATTAAAACTTTTCAAAAAAGCGGCATTAAGCATGAGTACGCTCTTTGAGATCACTATCTATGCTCCTGATAAATATGTGGCAGAAAAAACGTTCAATGAGGTTTTTCAGGAGTTAAACAGGCTTGATTACCTGATGAGTAATTATAAGAAGACAAGTGTGTTGTCGGAACTAAATAAAAACGCTCCATCAGGACCTGCCGATTGTAACAAAGAGCTTGCTGATGTAATTGAACAATCTTTACAATATAGCGAAATCACTGATGGCGCATTTGATATTACTATTGGTCCACTTATGAAAAAATGGGGATTTTTTAAGAAGCAGGGGAGAATTCCCGGTAAAGAAGAGTTGGAATCGGTATTGGGCTCGGTTTCCTACAAAAATATTATTATTGAAGCAAAAGCCAAAAAATCACTCGCGGAGAATCCGGTAACAGAAAAGACGGTATCCTTTAAGAATCCTGGTACGCAGATTGATCTGGGAGGGATTGGAAAGGGTTATGCGGTTGACAGAGTAACCCTTGTTTTAAAACAGAACGGAATAAATTCCGCGCTTATAAACTTTGCGGGAAATATTTATACATTTGGTACTCCGCCTGAAAGAACGTCATGGGTGATAGGGCTGCAGCATCCACGCGAGAGTGAGGGGCTCCTCGGTACATTTGATATTAAAGATAAAGCTGTCTCCACCTCCGGTGACTACGAAAAATTCTTTACCATTGACGGAAAACGCTACTCACACATAATCGATCCCAGGACCGGTAACCCCGTTAAAGGTGTCGTGAGTGTAACAATAGTAGCAGAGAGCGCGACCAGGGCAGACGCGCTCTCTACAGGGGTCTTTGTTATGGGACAGGAGAAGGGAATGGCTCTTATAGAAAAACTTCCGGATGTTGAAGGTATTATTGTGTATGAGGGTGCTGGCTCCAGGTTATCCACCAAAACCTCTAGCGGAATGAAAGCTCTTTTCAAAAGAAACACCGACAAAGAATTAAAATCAGACGTAATCATGTCAGGAGGTTAAGGTATCCACAAAAACTCCACCCGTATACACAATTTTCCAACTTCTTGTTATATCCTCATCTAATCGCATATCAGGAATTTTATTGATAATTTTTTCTCTATCAGTCGCCGAAAAATAATTTCTATACATGCACAGAAAAAGCTGTCCAAGAATATGTGATCACAAATCCCCTTGAGGCAATGAGTATTTTTTAAATTCACTTACGAACAACTGCTGAGATAAGACATCACTCTCTAAGACTCGGCTGGTCGATATACCTTTGATCCCTTGTCCTTTCAAGATTAAAGACTCTGTATTTGCTAATTACATATGTTAATTAAATAGGTATGGTGTCCACCGATTAGTCCCGCTCAGCATGCCTTTTACCAATAGGCCTAACGCGTTTTCACTCAGCAGCCTCAAACAACGCACCGATGTAGTCGAAGTTCTCATCGAACCTGGGGTTGAAGTCTTCACCAGCCCTGGGGAGAAACTTCAGTTGTGTGCGGGATATCCCCAGTGCCTCATAGTGGAACATGTCACCATAATCACTCATGATTACATCATGGCGCAATGCTGTCCGTAAATACCCTGGGTTGCACTCTTGCCATAGAGGGTATTTGCATTTCGAATTCGCCGTTGACCAACAACTGGACCTGACGGGCGATATCGGCGTCCGATAGCCCGTCTGCAAGTCCCGCACTGGGACGGATGGGCACGATGCCTCCGGGGTCCATCACTACAACCTGTACCCGGCCGCTGCCGTCATTCATAGGGACGAAACCGAAGTTATCCCACTTGTTATCGAGCCAGACTAGCCCCTGCCGGTTGAGATCGCGTAACGCCCCTTCGTAAGCCATCATCTGCGCCACGTTCATGCGACCACCCTGTCTGCCAATCGTCTGTTGCGCTGTTTCTGGCACACGCTCGACAACCATGACCCGTGTGATTTCAGGTTGGCCGACATCGCTTACCCGAAGTTCGACAAATTATTCTCAAAAAAGGGCAAAATCAAGCAAAAAACAATAGAAATCTGTCGTAAGCTCTTTGTTTGTTTGTCACGTATTGTGCGTAGTGCCTGAACATATGTTTTTCTGCTTGCCATAGGCGTCTCATTGCGGTATAATCAGTATCATTATGTTTATCCGCGAAAAGACAAAAAAGGCCAAGGGCAAAAAGAGATATATACAACATCAGCTTATAGAATCAGTACGCACCACAGCAGGCCCGAGACAGCGAATAGTTTTAAATCTTGGTCAGCTTCACCTACCTGAAGACAAATGGAAAGAGCTTGCCAATTGTATTGAAGAATTGTTAACCAATCAAAGACGTTTATTGCCTCAAGACCCTGAGGTGGAAGCGAAAGCGAGACATTATGCTAACCAGATAAGAGAGGAGCGATTGGCCAGGGCTCAAGAAGATGTAGTAGATCGTAAAGACGTTGCAGTAAAAGAAAACACTCAATATGAGCAAGTAGATATAAATTCTCTCATAACGAATGATGCCAAAACTATAGGGGCGGAGCACGTGGCGGTAAGCCAAATGGATGAATACGGACTTGATAAGATATTAAAAGACCTTAATTTTACTGAGAAGCAAATTGTTTATGCCAGGATGTTAATAGTAGGAAGAATGATTCATCCTGGTAGTGAGCGAGAGACAGTGCGATGGCTTTGTGAGACAAGCGCAGCGGGAGAGTTATCAGGTTCACAGGTGAAAGTGTATGATACTGCACTACATCGTGTGGCGGTTTTGTTGTGGGAGAATCATGTAGCAATAGAACGAGAGTTGTCGAATCGTGCGAAGGAGATATTTTCTCTAAAAGAGACAGTAATTTTATATGATTTAACGAATACCTATTTTGAAGGGAGCAAGAGAGGTAGTAAAGTAGCTGGGTATGGCAAATCAAAAGAGAAGCGCAATGATTGTCCAATGGTTACACTATCGCTTACAATAGATGAAGAGGGATTTCCTAAGCAGAGCAAAGTGTGGAAAGGCAATGTGTCAGAGCCGGATACGCTTGAGGGTATTTTGTTGGGGTTAAAAGAAGAAGAAAGCTTGTTTTCGAGTCAGAGAACGATTGTTGGACGAAGCCGCTATCGCGGAGAACAAAATCGGAAATTTATTATATAATGTAACCTCACACCCTCAACGGGAGGGTGAATCTATTAACAAATAGGAGGTTACAGGTCTATGAAAACATTATCTCAATCCGATTTCAACAAAAATTACCAAACGCATCTAAAGCACCTACGCTTGAAAGGACTCCGGCCAAAAACAATCGAGGCTTATTCACGTGCCATCCGACGGATCGGTGATTATTTTGACAATCAGATACACGATCTATCTGAACAGCAACTACTTGACTATTTTTCCAATCTCCTCAATACCCATTCATGGAGCGCAGTCAAATTAGACCTCTACGGACTAAAGTTTTTCTACACTCATGTGCTTCATAAGCGTTGGGAGCAAGTAAATCTTATTAAACCACCCAAAACGCAACGTTTGCCCGATATTGTCACCATTAATGAAGCCCACCAACTTTTCCAGGTGACGAGAAAACTCAGTTACCGGGCCTTCTACTTTGTTCTTTACAGTCTTGGTCTCCGCCTGGGTGAAGGACTACGTCTTGAGGTTAGCGATGTCAATTCTCAGCGAATGCGGGTGCATATCCGCGATAGCAAAGGCAATAAAGACCGTTTCGTACCCCTGCCAAAGGTAACCCTGAATCTCTTACGCCGTTTTTGGCTTGTTCATCGCAATCCTGTCTTTCTATTTCCAGGCCGTCATGGTGGCTTGAAATCAGCCCACCTGGCAAAAACACCTCTGAATAGAAATGGCGTTCAGGCCACTCTGCGTAAGGTAGCCCGGGAGTGTGGAATTAAAAAAAAATTACACCACACAGTCTGCGACACAGCTACGCAACCCATCTGATTGAGGCGGGTGTTGATCTGCTTGAAGTACAAAAAATCCTCGGCCACCACAGTATTTTAACCACTGCCAAATATACCCACCTGACCTCTCATACAAATCGTAATGCCTTGCAATTAATTAATGATTTGATGAATGGTTTTTCCATAGAATGGGGGAATGTTATATGATATCTCTCTCCTCTATAATTGAGACCTTCATTGCTGACTTTATCACTCTTTATCATGGTTCGATCCTGCCAAGTCAATTCAAAGCCCTGGCAGCCATGAAGGATTGTCGCACTACGCAAAGCCGCGTCATGCTGGTCCAATGTAATGACTGTGAAAAACAGGTTTTTGTACCGCACTCCTGCGGTAACCGCAATTGTCCTCATTGTCAGAGTCATGAGTGTCAGCAGTGGTTGGAGCGTCAACTGAAAAAAGAAGTGCCTGCTGACTATTTTATGCTCACCTTTACTATACCCAAAGAGCTTCGATCATTAGCATGGCAGCATCAACGCTTGCTTTACTCGATAATGATACAGTGTTGTTGGGAAACCGTAAAAACCTTTGTCCAAAATGACAGCGTATTACAAGGAAACGCTGGAGCCATCACTGTTTTGCACACCCACTCTCGCTCTCTCGATTACCACCCGCATATCCATCTGGTAATGCCAGCCGGGGCCATCAATCAGAAGAAAAAGCTTTGGAGCTTCAAAAAAAGCGAAGGAAAGACGCGGTACCTTTTCAATCACAAAGCGCTGGCTAAAGTGTTTCGAGCAAAAATGCTCGATGCCGTGAACAAAGCGGCTCTTACGCTTCCAGTTAATTATCCCAAAACATGGGTCGTCGATTGCAAATTTGTCGGCAACGGTGAAAAGGCACTGGTCTATCTTGGTCGTTATCTCTACAAAGGGGTCATTCAAGAGAAAGATATTATTACGTGCAAAGATGGTCAGGTGACCTTTCGTTACCAGGATAGTAAGAGCAAAAAAATGCTCACAAGAACACTTCCCGGCCCGCAGTTTCTCAGGTTGATTCTCCAGCATGTTCTACCCAAAGGTTTCAGGCGAACACGGAACTTTGGTTTCCTCCACCCTAATAGCAAACGCTTGATTGCATTGCTTCAGTACCTTACCGGTATCAACCCGAATAAGTCGTCAGCCTGGTTCAGAGAGCGTCCAAAGCTTACGTGCAAATGCTGTGGAGGAATAATGAAGATCATAAAAACGATGATACCTCCATCACACAAATCCAGGTCTTTCCCCTACAAGTTAACAAAAGAGGAGGCTGTTCTGGTTATGTAATCGAATCCGCTATGCATCTAAGATTTGCAAAAACGGCATTATCGGGTCGAGATGGCCCCCGTTTGCCCAAATTTGAGGTAAAATGGCCGAAAAACCATGTTCTGTAGCTCCTAAAGCATGACGACAGCAATTGAAAAATCCACTTCTTTGGCTTCATAGCTTCTGCGGTAAAAAAGAGAAGCAATCTTCATAAGATATTTTCTTATACAATGTTTAGCACCCAAACAACGGGCTTGTCCAACAAACGGTTCAGATTGTGGTTCGTCCCTCACACAATCTAACCTTATTCGTTATGGATGCAGGGATTGCTACGGAAGATAATATTGCATTGATTAAAAAGAACGGCTTTAAATATATAGCAGTCTCACGCAAGAGAACGTATGATGATGCCCTCTGGTCTGGAGTGCAAGAGGAGAAGGTCGCATTATCGGAGGGGAAAACAATATTGAGTATGAAATTAGCCCGAACAGAAGAAGAGGTGTTTCTTTTATGCCACTCTGAAGCAAAAGAGGCCAAAGAGAGTGCAATTCTTTTCCGTCGTGAGCAGAAATTTGAACAAGAGTTAACAGCGATACAAGAGGGATTAAAGAAGAAAAGGACGCTCAAGAAATATGATAAGATCATGGAACGTATAGGTCGTTATAAAGAGCGATATAAAGTTGGTAATTTATATACGATTAATGTAAAGCAGACGGACGGTAAAGTGACTGATATCCAATTTGAAAAAAATGAGCAATACCGTACAAAGGAAACATCGGTTGGTACCTATGTGCTACGGACAAACCGTCTTGATCTTTGTTCTGAGGAGATATCCAGGATTCATAGATCTCTGACAACACGAGAAGATAGTTTTAGAAACATGAAAGGCAATCTGGGTTTGCGTCCAAACTTTCATCATGACGATATCCCGACAATTGCGCATGTACATATCACGGTATTGGCTTATCATATGCTTGCAGGGATATTAAAAAAGTTACGAACAGCGGATGTGCATTATAATTGGAATACGATTCGTAATATTCTTGCAACACATGTAAGGGTAACAACCACTATGAACACAGAGGATGGACACGTTATTGACGTCAGAACATGCACAACACCTACAGAAAAGCAACATATGATTTACAATAAACTACGTATTAAACATACTCCTTTGGAGAGAAAACATATGAAATCATCGGTTAAGACCCAAAAATGTAGTGCCAAAAATTGAGACGCGGAAAACTTAATTGCCTGCAATTATTAGAGATACAACTTTTGCTTGTCGAACTTCGGTTAAGATAACATCATAGGACTGTTCCACACGGACCGGGCGGATATGCACCGAGTTGACACGAGTCCTTAGCGCACGATCTCCGAACTCGTCCACAGTTGCAGCCGGAGAATTCTCGCGCAAATGTGTAATCCGGATTGCCAGATTTTCGGGATCGTCGGCATGGGCAAACGTCTCGCTAGTAGCACCTCTACCAAGCCATTCGCCGAACGGCAGCTCCTCGATATCCGCCTCCGTCATAAAACGCACGTGAGCGTTTTCCGGCACTCTGACATCGCGCGCATTGGGAACATCACCCGATGACCTAGGTGTCTCGATCCTGCCCACCAATGGTGGGCGGGCCGTGGCAAAGCCGGTATCGGCATCTGGATCGAAGCGCATGGGCACAGATGGCTCAAAGGAATCGACGGCATTAACGGGCGACAGTTCCGGCTCTGGCAACGCCTGTCTTGATTTGGCAATCTCTCTGTATTCATCAACAATATCAATTGCTCTGCGCTCAACAGCGGACAGTGACTCCGCACCAGATGTTTGACGGCGCATTTGGGCGCTCATGGCGAATGCTCCAAAATCCTGTAGGTCCACCGGCTTCAGGCTTTCAATACCAGCCACACCTTCCAGAGTTCGGACCACATGTCTGCCGCGCGCAACTCTGCGCAACGCCGCAAGTTTCGGCAAGGCATCGAAGCCGCCCGCAACAGCGCCAAGCATCGAAGTGCCTATACCGAATGTGGTACTGGCCCATCCCTTTGCATTCTTCAGGGCTTCAACGTAGCGCTCTTCACCAATGGTGACCGATGCTCCAAGGGCAAATCTCAACTCGGCTTCGCTGGCAAAATATTGCGACAGTTCGCTAACAGTCGTGACGCCCAGATCAATAAGGTCAATCGCAAACGAGATAAGGGCAACAGCAGCATTTTCGGACAACATAAATGGTAAAGCGAGAAACGTGATCGCGGCAAGCGTCAGGTCGGTATCTTCCGACGATTTCCTCTGTTGCTCTCTCACGGCGGCAGCCAGAGGGGTCACCTGATCGATCCATAACCGTGCCGTCACATCGGGTCTCCAGAGATGGTGACGTTGACCGCCTGTGGAGGAAGTTTCCTCAAGTGTGACTAATTGAGACTTCAGCAGATTGCCAACCGACCCAAAGCTGAAACCGGTCATGCGGACCAGATCCTCGACTTCGCAATCACCAGCGTCACGCGCATCCTCAAGCGCTTCATTTGCCGCTTCTATCAGCTTGCCTAGTGCGGCCACCGTCGCGCGCACCTCCCAGACTTCAATCGCCGCCGCTTCTTTTGTCCCTGTCTCCTCGACTTTCCAGTAGGGCATGTACCTAATGGCATTGCGATACTCAATCTCGCCCTTTCCGCCGAAATCAGTGATCTTCATCCTGAGCAGGGGATTTCCATCATCGTATTTGTGCTGTCTCATATAAGCTAGTAATCCTTTAACAGCCCGGCTGTTCCCCATGATCCACTCCAGCTTTTTGAGTTGCTTTTCTGTGATCTCCAAGAACATATCTCGCAACAGGATGGCAGCTGCGTGTTGGCCAAACTTGACCGATTGATCTGGAAAATGATCACTGGTAGTCAGAACCATCATATTCCATATGTTTTCTGATTCATCCAGCGTTAACAGGTTCCAGTCTTTGACATCGACGTCGGAATTGCAGGCTGCAGCCCGGCTTAGCTCATCATTCCACACCCAACTGTATTTCCCCTTGGCCGGTGTCAAACTGATGTTAACCGAGGCCACGATCGGATCCAACTGAATACGGAATTTCTGAAATATAAAATCTTCATCGATGCGGGCTTGTATAACCTCAAGGCTGTCTTCACCAAGCCGGACCGGGATCGCGGTTCCCCCCGCCAACGATGCCGGACGTCCCTGTGGGTGAAGGTCAAGTGGTTCTGTAAAGTAGAGCCGTCCATCGCCTTTATCTTCCGCCTGGCCGTCATGGCGATTTCGCTGGCTTGACCGGTGACCGGCCCTAAGCAACTCAGGGCTTAGAAAAACCGGAATTTCCTCCAGAGGCAGTGGCATATTTGTTTCCACAGCGAGGTGGATGCGCTCGGGTAGATAGGCGTTTGTGAGAAGATCAAAACTGCCGTCGTCTAGAATGCCTACAAACGAAAGTCGCGCCGTTATATCACCAAATTCCAGTCCCCAGTGTCCCTGTGCACCGGATACCGTGATCGTGTGTTGGCCGGGCAGTATGCCTTTCTTGAGGTCGGCTCGTACAAGGATTGCGTCATATCCGTCTGCCTCGGCACGGGCGATCGCAACCTCCGCATCATCAATATCGTAAAAGCGTTGCCACCCCCTGGCAAAGAACTCCTTATTATACTTCTCAAGAAGGAGGGAATAATTGATCGTTTCGGTGTCGAGTATCTCCGATGAGGGCAGGTCTTTCGGGAAATTGTGGCCAATGACCAGGAGAGTGCGGGATTCCCTAACACGGTTGTTGGGTCCGAAAGGATAGGGATAACCCAAGTTCGACAAGTTAAAATTGTATCTTTCATAGTATCAAGCAGTTACAACTTTAACCATTCATTTTTCAGCACTACATCTTTGGATTATTGAAAAATACAACCAGACATGTTTTTTTTGATGAATTTTACCAAATACCATACCAGCGTCAACATAAAAATATAATATTCAGGCACTACAGTTGGTATTTCAGGGCAATTTCATCCGATTCTACAGGACTTATGACAGATTTAAGCAAAATTTGCTTGATTTTTGAGGTTGATTTGTCGAACTTGGGATAAGACACAACCTCGTTTTCGATCCTGGTTTGGTCAGCAATAACAACAACATCCATTATCCGTGGCAGTGCCATTGTGCCCAGGACTCCCGCATCAGACACCACACCGCCAAGATCTCCAGTGCTCTCCATGTCAACCGTCCAGATTATAGCTCCAGCCATCGGCATTTCGGCGTGAAATATAATGTCTCCAACTTCGCCGGGGTCCATGTCACCCAGCGTGCAGCGGAACTTCCCATTACCCAGATCCTGACAAAACTTGCTTTGTGGTACCAGATGCTGCAGTGCATGTTCGGTGCGGGGATCGGCAAGCGTTAGGTCAACGGTGATTCCGGCAGCAGGATATTGACAGGTATTTTCGATGCGAAACCCAAACGTCACAGGCAGACCGGGGACGGGCTTGCGCGGGTAACGGCGGCCTCCAGGGCCAGGAACGGTGGTGATTTATACTCAGGCTTTCTGGCATCCGTCGGATTCAACAGATACAAGTGCAACTTGCCGTCAAGGATTCCCGATCCCAAGATCTGGCCATGGTCGTTGATGTCGAGTGCCGACCATAACTGCCACCCTCTGTCATCGGTAATCAACTCCTGCAGTGGACGTGGCCTCTCCTGACCAGCCAAATAAACCACCGGAATACAAAATGGAAACGCTTCGCCTAGTATCGCAGGCGTATTATTGAGATTCAGCGTTCCTAAAATCACACCTTTGTCATTAGCACAATGAAAATCAGTATGGAATTCTGGTTCTGCACTGACAAGTCCCATCTTTGATAACTGAGGCTGTGTCAGGACCGTTGGCTTGATCTTGCTAATCCTGCCGCTCTGGATGTCGTACAAAATGTGAGAGGAATTATGTCTGTTTTGCGGAGGGAATAACGGCAACAATATAGACCCATTCGAAGTGAAATAATCAAGTCGACGTGTGTAAAAATAGTTTCGAAAAACAAATCCATCAACGTACTCGCCAAGATCTAGGTTGCAGAAACCTTTCTCCCTATCCCACACCCAAAAATGCATTAAAGAGAATTGGAATGGACTTGGACGATGATTTTTTCGGAAGTACTGTATACATTTATACTCTACGCCGAATACTTGACCTGCATCGTTAAAGTCCAGAAGAGTATTATCATAAGTAATACACATAAACGGTTTGTTAAAATCAGTTACCGATTTGTCAAAATCAGCTTCATTCTGATAGTAATAACCAGCATCCTTCATGTAACTATACTTCACCACATGTGACGAGCCGTCCGAATCCACAACCACAAAATCTTGTGTTGTGTGGGTTTCTGCAAGGACCTGCCCAGCTTCATTAAGCTCAATGGGTGTAGGTCGAATATAAAAGTCGTCAACTGGCATTTGGACAGTGCTCCGCCCGTAATCATCCACAACGATAGAATTAGAGATACCAGGATCATATACGATTATCCGGCCGTCGCCACTATATTTTTTCAAATAAAACTGCTCTGGCAAATTACAAGGAGTAACCTTGCCGTTGCGAAGGATATAATAGCCTTCAATGCCGTTTATACTTCCACTGAATATAACGACACCTTCATTGTTAAGCAAAGGACCACTTATAACATTATCCCACTCACCGAGATCCTCGATAGTATACTCAGGCACAGCCGCTTGTACCGGTACCGCTAAAGGCGATTCAATAAAAGCCACCATGCACAACAGAAGACCACTAAAACCAATGGCCCGTAACGGTCTCATAAAAAAGAGGCACAGCATGACAAACCGTGCTACTCGATCCAATGCTGATATTCTATTCTCTTTTTTCATGATAGATCTCCATATTATATAGGGGGCTAAAGAGAAGTCTATTAATAATGTTAGTGAAATTCGTGTCATTAAAAAATTTATCGGGTGACTACATCCAATTTTTTATTGATGATCCTCTTTACTTCAGCAGTCGAAAAATCATTTCCATATATACGCAGAAAAAGCTGTTCACGTAATTGAGATGCATTGAGTTGGTGTTTCCCATTTTGTATTCCAGAGATTACGAGCTTTCTTCCTGAATCATACATCCTGCTTGCCATCCTTAATCGTTCTGAGGGCGTTAGAGACATAATCATTTTTTTGTACCGTAATTGTACTTGTGTTGGAGTGTCACCCATTTTCCTTCGCCTTTCGTAATAGATCGTTAACCTTAAGGACTTCTGCCCAATTCTGCAAATATTTCCAATCAAGTTCTGAAACAGTAGTTATCATCTGGCAAACATCTTGAAACTGAAGTTCCGATTGTGATCGTTTTCCCCAGACCAACTTCGACAAAATAAGATCCTCTGCCGCAACCACAGAGATCGTCATATTCTCTAAATTTATTTTCTGTCTCCGAGAAAATTCTTCTTTTCGATAGACCTCATTTTTCCTTATGATAAAGTCTGCCTTCACCATCCAGTCGTTATGGATAATGTTGAACATTCCATGTGTGTTTACCGCTTGCGTGACGCTATCTTGACTTATATAACAATCTTCTAAAAAAAGATCGACGATTTTATCAACATCTGTGGGCTTAACTTCAACAACCAGATCAATATCACGGGTCATTCTTGGCATTGAATAGATTGCCATTGCCATAGAACCGGTTATCATATAAGGAATACTTGCAGAATCCAGTCTCGATGCGATTAACATCATAAATTCCAGTTGGTCATTCATTTATTTACTCACATTACTACGAAATTCCTATTATGTTTCATTTCTCAGATTTAAGATAGAGATCAAGCCTATTAATAAACTAAATAACCAGCCTACTACCTATTGCATTATTTTGTTAAGTATAGTACTGAGGTCTATAAAAATACAGTATTTATTTGAAAGATCTGGTTCATCTGCTTTAATAAGGGTTTGTGAAAAAAGAAGCTTTAATTTTTCAAGTAAATGAATACTGTCCGATTGTAGAACAATCGGACACACAAAATAAAAGTAGTTCTACTGCTTATTACAAACAACAGAATTATGAATGATAGAGAAAAAAGGTTACTCACGCTCCCCGGACAAAAGGCGCCGAGGACAAGAAGCTGCAAAGTTCGCAAAGCGCAAAAGGCTTTTAGTCTTATTTTGTATTATCTTGGTGATCTCTGCGGCCTTGCGTGACAATTTGTAATTTATACTTGCTTAATTGAAATGACTGACAAAATTAAACACAATAGCTTGCTCAAAAACCAACTTAAAGAAACCGCAATAGGTATAGTTAAACGCTTGAAAGAAAATGGTTTCAGGGCGTTATTTGCAGGCGGCTGCGTTCGTGACATGCTTATGGGTAGTATTCCGGAAGACTATGATATCGCCACGGATGCTCGGCCCGATGATATAATTAAAACATTCAAGCGAACGGTTCCTATCGGCGTCCACTATGGAGTTATGCTGGTTATGGAAAATAACTTCGATTTTGAGGTCGCATCGTTCAGGTCTGACGGTATTTACACAGATGGACGTCACCCTGATTCGGTAACATTCTGCGATGCAAAAGGTGACGCGTTAAGACGAGACTTTACAATAAACGGAATGTTTTATGATCCGCTTGAAGGTAAACATTTTGATTATGTTGGAGGGGAAGATGATCTGAAGGCGGGCCTTGTCAGGGCAATTGGAGATCCTTTTGAAAGGTTTGATGAAGACAGGCTGCGAATGATAAGGGCCGTACGTTTTGCATGCCGATTTAACTTCAAGATTGAGAACCGAACTGCCGAGGCTATAAAAAATCTTCATGATAAAATAGTATCCGTTAGCATGGAAAGGATTAGAGATGAACTCCGGAAGACATTAACAGGTCCCAATCCCGATAAAGGGATAAAAATGCTTGACGATCTGAAACTGCTGAACGAAATACTTCCCGAAGTTACGTCAATGAAGGGAGTAAGACAACCGGAAAACTTTCATCCTGAAGGTGATGTTTTTATACACACCCTACTCACATTATCAAAATTGGCAGAAGGGAGGAATATAGCGGATATGAGGGGGGAGTATTCTTCTACATCAAGCGGTTCAGGGGGGGGAAGTGTATCTGGAAGTTGGGAGCTGGCAATGGCCGTACTTCTTCACGACATAGGTAAACCGGTAACATTTGAGCTTGCGGATCGCATCAGGTTTAACAACCATGATAGTGTTGGTGCCAAAATGGCGGAAAATATATGTGAACGTTTAAGAATGTCGAATGCGGAGAAAGAGCGCATTACGTGGTTGGTAAAAATGCATCTCTATCTGAGACATGCAAAGGAAATGAGGATAAGCAAGCTGAAAAGACTCTTTGCTCATGAAGGCTATCCTGAACTTGCGGAGTTGTATAAAGTGGATTCGCTTGCCAGTACTGAAAATCTTGATGATTACAACTTTTGCCAGAAGATGTTTAAAGAACTGAAAGTTGAGGAGATAAGGCCAGAGCCCCTTATAACAGGTAATGATTTAATCGCTTTAGGATTGGAACCCGGGCCAATTTTCTCAAAAATCCTGGATGCCATAAAAGATGAACAACTTGAAAAGAAGATTACCACAAAGGAAGAGGCGTTAATAAAGGCAAAAGAGCTTATATAGTACGGCATAGCCGTACGTATCTGTTCAACAGTACTACTGTCGAACAGTAATTTCAAATATTTTTCCACAACTTTGGCCTGCTTCAAACTTCAGGTACTTTTAACTTTTTTTGAAAGGTTAGATAACATTGAAGGTTATTATAAAAAATGCAAAAAGAGAATATGATGGTTATTTTAAGGTCGATAAGGTCGTTTTACAGCATGAAAAGTTTGATGGATCAATGAGCAGTGAGATTGACAGGTTAAACTTCAACAGGGGAGACACCGTTGCAGTTATTCTCTATAATAAAACGAATAAGTCAGTTGTTCTGATCAGGCAATTTCGGTATCCGGCGTATGTGGATGATGGCCCTGGATGGTTGATAGAGTGTGTTGCGGGAATCAAAGACAACGATAACGTCACTGTTGCAAAAAAAGAGGTGCTGGAAGAGACCGGTTATGAGATTGATGATGTGGGACTTCTAACACAGTTCTATCCAAGCCCTGGAGGATGCTCTGAAAGAATCTTTATATATCTTGCTTATGTTGGAGTAAAAGATAAAACAAAAGAGAAATACTTTGGTATTGGAAATGAAGATATACAGGTACTGGAAATACCACTGACCAAAGCATTTGAGATGGTCAAGAGCGGTGAAATCTGTGATGGAAAAACTATAATAGGACTATTCCACCTTCGTGAAAAGTTAGAGAAAGAGTAGGACTCTTTCAATTATGTATGTTTGACAGTAGAACTGTCAACTGTAAAAAAGATAAAAAACTGGATTCCCCACGAGAGTGGGGGAAATTTATGAAAAATAAAACTGTTTTTGTCGATATAGATACTCAATTTGATTTTATGAATCCCCTGGGTAAACTCTATGTTCCGGGTGCGGAAGAAATAGTTGATAACATTCACAAGCTTTTTGATTATGCAAAAGAACACAAAATTAAAATACTATCTTCAGTAGATGCACACGCGGCTGATGATCCGGAATTCAAGCTCTTCCCTCCCCATTGCGTAAAGGGAACTCCCGGTAATCAGAAGATTGAAGCAAGCACGTGTAACGACAATAATATTATTGAGAATATAGAACAGGATATCACAGGATCCGTGATGGACCATCAGCAGATAATTGTTGAAAGCCAGACATTTGATATCTTTGACAGTCTTAATACAGACGAAAAAAAAAACTGGATGCACAGAATTATGTAGTATTTGGAGTGGCGACAGACTACTGTGTTAAAGCGGCATTTCTTGGATTATTAAAACGTGGTTACAACGTTTCCCTGGTAACGGATGCGACAAGGGGAATAACAAAAGAGGGAGAAGAGAAAGCATTTAAGCAAATGAAAGATGCCGGAGCTGTTTTTACAACGACAAAGGAAGTAGTAGAATTGTAAATCTCAAACGAAAGAGGTCTGCATTATAATCTCTTTTCATTAGTATCAAAACAGTGTAATTTTTGTATAATCTGGAGAATTGATACAATTTTTCGTTACATTATTACCCAAATTGAGCGGTTTTAATATTACGACAAAAAAAAATGAAATATATTCAATTTTTTCTAGCCAAAATTGTTTCGGTTTGGCAATAAACCTTCGCTTACTAAAAAAATTCTTTTAGAAATGCATTTTTAGTACAATTTTCCGGAACATGGACATACCTCTCCCACAGATAACCTTGTTTTCAACTTCTTGTCACGCTTATATGATTATTGGTATGGGTTTTTGACTTCGTTGCCATAATATATCAAAGTGCAAATTGTCCATTACTGCCTGTGTTACTTTAAGGATTAGCTGCCTGCCAGTGCCTATTAACTTTGCTGCCAGTCTAATGCCTTTCTCCTTACAGTTGTTGCATAGCGGCCGATTGGCAGTACTCCGACGGACACATCTTCCATATATGTTTCAACCAAAATTTGATATCTTTGACAGTCTTATACTACACTATTTGGTACAAATCTGGATGCACGTAATTCTTCAAATCTTGGAGTGTTAACCCTCTATGCTGTTATTCATCTGCTTCTCTCATTAGATGGCTCGGTTACTTGTTCTGTGGTAACGGACTTCTCTCTTCCTCCTGAGTACTACGGATGGAGACACCTTTGGACTAATGACAAATGCCGGAACAGTTTTTACAACTACCCGCGAAGTGTCCAAAATGCTTTGTTCTCCGAAAGACTCTGCATTATGTACTCTGTTCAATAATATCTCAACCATGAAACTTTTGTATAACCTGGATAATTGATACTCCTTTCCGGTACCCTATTGCTGTAATTGACCCATTGGTCCTCTAACTGGACACCTACATACTCCTTTACTCCCTTATACATCTTGCCAGTACAGATAAATCCTACTCCAAGATTGTCACATGCTTGTAATATTTTCTCATCAAAAAATCCACTATCAAGCCTGACTATTATCGTGACTGTCTCACTATATTCCTCACGGATTACCCGCACAAGGTCTCTCATCATATTCACCACGGTATTACCATAGTTGCTGTGTTTCTTTCCACCTCGGAAGACCGCATCCACTATCTTACCATTCCAAATTGCTTGTAAAGGTTGGAAACCTTTTACTTTCTTATAGGTGGGCTGTACTCCATAGCGCTTCTGTGCTTCATCGTTGTCCATAACCATTGTATCTAATGTTAAGTCTATGACCTCAGGGTTTTCTCGCCTTAACCTCCAAATAAACATCTTTCGTAATATCTTCCGAAATGGGCCTCCACATACCCATGAAAACGATTTATAAAACCGTTTTATCTGATGTGACGACACCATCTCTGTCTGAGAATTCTCTATTACTGATGCATAGCCCTCATCTGCTCTTAATTGATCAAATGAATTTAGGTGGCGACTCGTCCCATCATAAAACCAACAAAATATCTGTTTGAATATATTCCACACCGGAAGACCTTTGCCGCTTTTTCTGATATCTCCAAAAAACTCTTCTAATAACGGGTATATTTCTACACTACTTAAATATTTAACAAATAAAGACATGCCTCCTCTGCCGGTTAATGTGTCATTTGTTACTCCGATTTTGTTAATCTTGCACTTGCTTTTAAATACATTTTTCTTCATAATACTCTCCTCACTTAATGGGTGATGGATTTTGTTTTCTTGAAAATGTATTATAACAAATTACTATTGCCTTTTAAGTGGGTTTTAAGTCTTTTTTGCAAATACAAATCGCTCAACTTAGGTATTAATAAATGATCATCCCGAAATTTATAGAACATAGTTTAGTTTTTTTCCCGAATAAAAGTAATGACAGCACAATGCCGGATGAATTTGGCATTGTGTATGATGATATTACATTCCGAACGGAAGACGGACTGGACTTGAACGGCTGGTTTATTCCAGGCAAAAAATCTACACCTGATGATGGCGTTCCCAGCTGCCAGGCGGACAGGCACACTCTCCTGTGGTTCCATGGTAATGCGGGAAACATAAACCGCAGGCTTGACAACTTAAAGATGTTACATGAGAGAGTGCCGGCAAATGTCTTTATCATTGACTATCGTCAGTTCGGTAAGAGTGAAGGCAAGATATCCGAAAAAGGGACATATCTCGATGCAAAGGCTGCCTTGGCATATCTACACTCACGAAAGGATGTAAACAACGAAAAGATCATATTTTTTGGCCGGTCACTTGGCAGTGCAGTTGCTGTTGACCTTGCTGTCAAAGAGAAATGTTGCGCCCTGATCCTTGAAACACCTTTTACGTCAATAAAAGAGATGGCAAAAATACTCTATCCTTATCTCTCCATAATTCTTCACCTGTTAAGTACAAAATATGACTCTCTTTCCAAGATAAAACAGATAACAGTACCAACCCTGATAATGCATGGAGACAAAGACGAGCTTGTCCCGTTTGAACAGGGAAGAAAATTATATGAACAAGCTAACGATCCCAAGGAGTTTTACACCATCCCCGGTGCCATGCACAACGATACTCATATTGTTGGTGGAGAAAAGTATTTTGATGTAATCAGGGATTTTGTTAATAAGTTAACAAAACAAGATTGCGAGGACTAATCTTCCTTTCTGTAACTATTATCTGATATTTACCTCTTGAGAAAAACATATGTTGACGCATCTTTACATCGGTAGATGCATCCGGTCAATCGAATTAATCCTGTCAAGTCTTTTACCGCTTACGATTCATCCTTCTCCTCAGTAGGGAGCTGTGTGACAACAAATGATTTTGTTGAAAGTAAATCCTGATCATCTCTGGTGACGATGGAGATGACATTCGGGCCGTCCTCAAGCGGAACATCGCTCGCAAAAGAGAGGCTTGATTTGTCTTCTTCAGAAGCATCTTTATTAGACTTGTAAAATACCTTATCTTCATTTACCAGGATGTAGACGTATTGAATTTCATTATCATCTTTGACCGTTCCGGAAAGAGATATATGTTCCTGACGAAAAGTATCATGTGGATTTTGTGTATCAAGTTCTATTAATGGAGGAACGTTTTGCAAAAACATGTCCGGCTCTTTCTGTTCAGCGGAGTCTACGCCCCCACTGATTTTTACCTTATCAGAAGAGATCCATCCAAACCTCTCTTCAGGCATTTTTACGCGATACCAAGATTCTGTCTCCTTGTCAGCCATAAGAGTAGCCCCTGCATTTGTGTAGGAGATAACCGGGGTTGAGGAAGACTTTCCGTTGTAAATAGGAACGGAATCATCCATTACCATGAGGGGTTTTTCTGTAGGCGTCATTATCCCATTCTCACCATTCTGGTCAACTTTAAATTCCAATTTACCGGAAATACGTGTTCCATAAGTGGTATCCGCGATGGTAAGATCAACTGAAAAATCATCTGCTTCCAGAGTCTCTCTTACCGTGAGTTTTATTTTCAGAGATTTTGATTCTCCCGGAAGCAACTCTCCTAATTCCATTTTACCTCTCTCTATATACACCTCTTTCTGGCTCAATTCCCTCAGGGCAATAATGTTCTTTTCAGATGTGCCTTTACCAATATTTTTAACAAAAAGCACCAGATCCAAGACCTCTCCTCTCTGTATAATTCCATCTCCGTTCCCTGTTAATCCCTCGCCTTCGTCAATAATCTGATATGAATATGAGAATACAGGTTTGGGCAGCGCTTCGATTGATACGGCACTCTTAATATCTTCAGGTGCATTTTTATTAAATTCATGGAATTTAACGATAAGCTCATCCTTTCTGCTTACAGAATTTTGTGGAATTTTTATTGTCTGAGAGGCTGTTTTTGTCTCACCCTTCTCTACTTTACCAAAAATAAACTCACGTTTATCGATAAGAAGGTTCTTGGATTCTGTCATACCTCTCAGCTGATACATGGTGCCTTCACTATTATTTGTAACACTGATATCTATTTTCAACTCATCCGCAGCTTTAACTTCTCCCTTTGGCGGTATGAGTTGTAGTTTTGTTGTTGCCGTTGGAGGAGAGACCGTTTCTCCTGTGGACCAGTCAATACCCTGGGTATGTAAGGCGTCAGCGATCTTTGTATCTTCACTTTTTTTGAAATCCTCAATAATCGGTTTTAACTTGTCTAAAAATTCGTCGTCTTTACCATAGAGATTTGAATTAAGGATAATAGTTCTTGCAAATTGTACGTGTGTATCTTTCTCCAGATCAGGTATTTTATAGTAGTCTTCATCTTTTATTTTATCTTCTTTTCCCTCTTCTTCGTTTTCGCCTTCTTCTTCATCAATGTGTACAAGATACCTGACTTTTTCATAAGGTACTTCACCTTTTGAATGTTCATCCAGGTGTTTTTTAAGATCTTTTTCTCTAAAATGCGGATTCTCATTGAATAAGATAATTTCATCTTTTGTAACCTGTGACTGGACAAGCTGAATATCTGGTGCAATACCTACTGACTGTATATCGGTAAAGTTAGGAGTTAAATACTTTCCTACCGTGAGCTTTAACGCGGCGCCACTATTGATAAGATCGATCAACTGCTGTATGGAACCTTTTCCGAAACTGGTATCGCCAATAAGCGGAGCCCGATTGTTATCCTTCAAGGCACCGGCAACTATTTCAGCACCGGAAGCGCTTCCAGCATCTATAATTACAACCAACGGGCATTTGTCGAGGTCTTTAGATGATTTTTTCGCCTTCTGGATTTTCTGCTTACCCATTGGTTCAACAGTAACGACAATCATACCTGAAGAGAGAAATTTGTCTGCTACGGCAATCGCCTGGCCCAACAAACCCCCTGAATTATTACGAAGATCGAGGATAATCCCTTTTAAACCCCCACTTTCAGCTGTTAGCTTCTCAATCTCTTCTTCTAATGCCTCTGACGTATCTTCCTGGAAATTTCTTACCTTTATATACCCAATGTTGTTATCAGCTAATTTCGAACTAACAGTTGGTATTGAAATAATTTCTCTGATCAGTGTTACAGATTTATTGGTCTGAGATTTTTTACTTTCCACTATTAAAATAACGGCGGTTGAAGGATCACCTCTGAGTTTATTAACCGCTTCCTGCAATGACATGTTTATAGTAGAATCTTCGTCGATTGCGATGATCTTATCCCCAGAGTTGAGGCCAGCCCTGAATGCGGGTGTCCCTTCAATAGGAGAAATTACGGTTAAAATTCCGTCTCTCAGGCCTACAACCATTCCAAGGCCGCCAAATTTACCAGAAGTCCCTATTTTAAATTCGTCAAAGTCTTTAGGAGGGAATACAACGGAATGGGGATCCAGTTGTGAAAGCATGCCATTAATCGCTGCGTATTCAATATCTTCTGTTTTGATCTCGTGATGTTTATTATCGTTTACAAAGTATAATACATCGGTCAAGGTATTGTATAATTCACCTAGTCTGTGTATTTTGGAAAAATCGACTACTTTAGAAGCTTCATCAACCAGGACCTCTATTTTTTCTGTTTTGTCGTCCACATTAACCCGGACTTCCGGGATTATTCTTTCCAGCCAGGAAAGCGATTCTTTCAACATCTCTTTGGGTTTTATTCTATCGGGTTCAACATAAAAACGATTTACATATGAACAGACAATACCGACCAAGCGGAATTTATACTCTTCTTCCTCCTGGTTAACCGCTTCGCTGAAATGCTTATTAAGTGAACTGCTATTTGATATCGCGAAGAAAGTAACGAAAATAGACGCGCAGAAAAAGATTGCGAGTATATAAATATATTTTTTCTTGTTCATTTTGAAAGTTTCCTAGCTAAAATATTGTCACAAAGTAATTTATTTAAACTTGTCTGCTATTTCTCAAAACCTAATATAAGCTTGATTTTTTGCCAAGTCAAGGATAAGTTCATGATAAGTAAACACTAAGTTTAAAAATTTATTGACATAACGACCCATAATGCTTAAACTTGCTCTTCTGGGTTTTACAAAGGGCGATTAGCTCAGTTGGCTAGAGCGCTTGCCTTACAAGCAAGATGTCATAGGTTCGAGTCCTATATCGCCCACCATCATACAAAAAGAGAAAAAAGATTTATGGCTTTTTCATGTAAATGAAGAAAAAGGGGCCGTAGCTCAATTGGTTAGAGTACCAGACTGTCGATCTGGATGTTGCGGGTTCGAGTCCCGTCGGCCTCGCCATTATTAAATTTTTTTTTCTCGCCATCCAATATATGTCTCTCCATCAGATCGATTATCTTCTGAACAATATACTAAAACATTGTTCAGGGTGAATCGGGTTGTGCATTTCCTCTCATATTTCTATAAATTCAATGATGGGGATGCCTTGCAAGACAAAAAAGAGACACAAATTTCACAGATTAGCACTAGAGAGCCTACACATAAATCTGGCTCGCATAAAATATACATAACATTTATAGTATACTAATAATATTTAAGTGCTATATGTAGCTTCGCCCTTCTCCAGAATGGAGTTTATGCGTCTGCTCTAAAGAAAAATGGGAAATTTAGTCACAAATTTTCACAGATTCGCATGTGATGTGCATATTAACACGTCTGTTGAATATTTAATAAGGAAGGAATAAGCGCTGGAAAATAATTACTATCAGAATATATTATTTAGCCCGGCTTCAGGGGCACATACTGAATATTGATTTTGCGGTGAAGCTTCTGTTTTGCTTCCTTCGGTACTCCTTGCAGGGTCTCACCGTCCGCTGTTATTGTCAAATCTGTCTTAGAACCAAAAAGCCACCGAAATTTCCTTAATTCCACGGATACGTACTGAGGACCATTCTTCAGAGGCAGGGTTCGATATTGTATCATGTGGGCCTTCCCGAAGATTCTGAGAAAGCCTTTAATGGCCTTTCCTCTCAGTCCTTTTACCTGGTCACAAACTACAAGGTTATCATTCCTGTATTTAAGCAGCCGATAGGTAATTATTCTATCATAGAAAATCTTCAGTGGTGGTTTTGAATCCAGGTCTTTATAGGAGACGCTCTTTTTTGCGGAGTCCCAGAATAGTGTGATATTTGCAGCTATTTCCAGATTGCCGGCATCAGATGCATATCTGATTACCTTGTCCCGGTTATAGTCGACTACCAGGTTCTGTTTAAATTCATAGGCCCTCTTGACATATTCAGGGACATCCCGGTCATGGCAATGTACGCTCTTAAACGCCAGGTACCACTCTTTGTAACCGAAAAGAAGAGGGAGCCTCTCTCCCGGCGATTCCCGGTCCTGACCCACCTCGTATTCTAACAGGTAAGCAAGGACGTCTATCTGGTATCTTACACCGTTTGGTGTAGCAGTTGGATCGTAAGCCGGACCCGAACCGTCATCCTTCTTCAGGACAATCTCCATTGCACGCTCGATGCTTTTCTGATCAACTCTTTGAAAAGGCCCTTTTGTCTGTTGAGCAACCAATACTGATTGAACAGTTAATAAATTCAGGACCAAAAATAATACCAACTTGGCCTTCATATCTTTCACCTTCTTATTCTCTTGCACCGTATCCTTTAAGAGGCTTGACGCCAGAGGATAGATGCAGGCAGTCAGTTTGAACAGATTAAACACTTTAAGCTGCTCAAACAGTTCAAATAGGTAAGGTTTCCCCCGGGTTTTTTATATTCTCATACATCTTTTCGCGCAGTTTATTAATAACAGGATTTTCCAGATATTCATCAAATGTCATCTTTTTATCTATAACGCCATAAGGAGTTATCTCAATTATTCTATTCGCTATTGTCTGTAAAAACTGGTGGTCGTGAGAAGCAAACATAATAACACCCTTAAACTCGATCAATCCGTTGTTTAACGAAGTGATTGCTTCGAGGTCCAAATGATTAGTGGGTTCGTCTAAAAGCAGTACGTTGGCGCCACTTAGCATCATCTTTGACTGCATTATGCGTACTTTTTCACCACCGGAAAGTATATTAGCTTTTTTTAATGACTCTTCACCACTGAAAAGCATTCTGCCCAGAAAGCCTCTTATAAAGTTGTCGTCCTTCTCTTTGGAGAATTGACGAAGCCAGTCAATCAAAGTAACATCGTCATTAAAGAATTCTGCATTATCTTTTGGCAGGTATGACCGTATTGCGGTTGCACCCCAGGTGTAATTACCACTATCTGCTTTAACCTCATCCATTAATATTTCAAAGAGTGCGGTCTTTGCCAGATCATGTGCACCAACAAAAGCGATCTTGTCATCATTATTGATAGTTAATGTTATATCATTAAGGACAACTTCTCCATCCACTTTCTTTGAAAGATTTTTTATTGTAAGTACATTGTTCCCTATTGGCCTTTCGGGTGTAAAACGGATAAAAGGCAACTTTCTTGATGACGGTTTAATCTCCTCAAGGACCAACTTATCAAGAGTTTTCTTCCTGGAAGTGGCCTGCTTTGATTTGGATGCATTTGCACTAAACCGAGCGACAAATGCCTCAAGATCCTTCCTTTTCGCCTCAGTTTTTTTATTCGCGTCTTTTGCCTGCTGTAAAGCCAGCTGACTGGACTCAAGCCAGAAGTCGTAATTGCCGGTATAGACAGTAACTTTCCCGTAATCTATATCTGCCATATGTGTACATACGTTATTAAGGAAATGCCTGTCATGTGAAACAACAATTATTGTATTCTTAAATTTTGTCAGAAACTCTTCAAGCCAGTTAATGGATTGAATATCCAGATGGTTTGTGGGTTCATCTAGCAGTAAAATGTCTGGATTGCCGAAAAGGGCCTGTGCCAACAGGACCTTTACCTTTTCATTACCTGAAAGCTCATCCATTTTCTTTTCATGCAGTTCGTCTGCTATTCCGAGCCCACTCAAAAGCGTAGAAACCTCACTTTCCGCCTCCCATCCATTAAGCTCAGCAAACTCATCTTCAAGGTCGGAAACTCTCATCCCGTCTTCATTGCTGAAATCACTCTTCGCGTAAATAGCATCTTTTTCAGTCATAATTTTAAAAAGCTTTTTATGCCCCATTAACACAGTTTCCCGTACTTCAAATTCGTCAAACTCATACTGGTTCTGTTTTAAAACGGCGATTCTTTTTCCCGGCGAAACACTTATGTTCCCCGAAGAAGGTTCAATCTCCCCTGACAAAACTTTAAGGAGCGTTGATTTACCCGCGCCATTGGCTCCAATGACTCCGTAGCAGTTGCCCGGACTGAATTTTGTAGTTACATCTTCAAATAGTAATCGTTTTCCAAATCGTAAACTTATATCATGTGTCTTCAGCATAATCTTCTCTTTTCGTTAAATAGGTAATTTCTTCGAATTTAAAAAAATATGGATATCAAGTGACAGAAGCTTTAGTAATATGATGATTCCGCAGTGTGCAACGTGGTCAAATTGATCTGTAACAGCTGTCTATTGTCAATCCATTATAGATGAGTGGGAGTGTTTTGCAATATAAAAGATTAGACACAAATTTCACGAATTAGCACTAATAGAAAAGGGTTTCCTTCCGGAAAAGTGTTTCGCATGGATTGGATATTGATATAAGCGGAAAAACACTTATAATCAATGTCTGATTATATTGAATATTATATGGGTTGAATATTATATGGGAGAAATGAAAGGCGTGAAAGTACTTGGTATTAGCGGTAGTCCGAGAAAAAGCCACACAACACAAGAATTAGTTAAAACTATACTGGATGCAACCGACCTGGAGACGGAGTTCATATCCCTGCATGACATGACAATTAATGGTTGTATTTGCTGCCTTGGCTGTATTAAGGATAATGTCTGTAAAGTTCGGGATGATTATATTCCATTGATGCACAAGGTATTAGAAGCCGACGCAATAGTTATCGGTGCTCCAAATTATTTCGGAAGGCTTAACGCCCTGACACACTCGTTTCTTGAACGGTTTTACTGTTTCCGGCACGACAAGGATGGGCATGGGGGGATGAAACTTTCCGGTAAAGTAGGTGCAATTGCTTCAGTAGGTGGCGGTGGAGAGTGGGAAATGCCTGGAAGAGAAATAAAAATGTATGAAATTGCAGGTGATGACATCAAGGGGTTCTTTGATTATAACGAGATTGAGTGTGTAGGTCTTGTTGCAGCACAAGGCGCTGTAGCATGCTTTTCGTGTGGTTATGGTGAAGTTTGCCGCGTAAGTGGTGTGAAGAAGTTTTTCGGTAAGGATGTAAAAATTACACCCGAGATCATTCCTTGCCTCGAAAAACAGCCGGATGTAATGAATAAGGCAAAACTACTTGGTAGGTCTTTGCGGGAAAGATTAGAAAAAAATTTTGAAGAGTATAACTAGGTACTTAATTAGTAGAGAAAAACTTGTAAATTATCAACCATTCCTTTTCCTCTCCTTAAAAGGGGGGGATTGGCTTTCCCGGCAATTTTATCAGAGTAAAGATCTTGGTTTTTATGCTCGGGAAATAGAAGGTTTTTCCCATTTATTGAGTACTCGCTAATATTATCAAATGAAAAGTTACAATTATGAAAAATTATTTCCTGTCAAAAAAAATATTTGTAGCAGGTATTATCTTGAGCGGAATTATTATTCTGACAGGAAGAACCCAAGCGGGTCCTTCTGATTCTAAAGCTCCGGAGTGGGTGATCTCCGAGTGGATAAATAGTAATGGACTTGCACTTGCCGATCTGCATGGAAAAGTAGTCGTAATTGACTTCTTCCAATTATGGTGTCCCGGATGTAACAAGTTTTCAGGACCCCTTATGGAGAAATGGGACCAACAATATAGTGACCGCAAGGATATTCAACTGGTTGGTATCCACACGGTTTTTGAAGGGCATTCTCAACAGAGGCCTGAGCGACTGCGGCAATACGTTAAAGAAAAGAACATAGCATACCCGGTAGGAGTAGACGATCATGTTTCTGATCAGAGATTACCGGAGACAATGATTCGCTATCACACTCGTGGTACTCCTGAGATAGTTATTATTGATAAGAATGGAAAAATCCGTTTTCAACATTTCGGGAGTTTTAAACCCGGCGTCGTAGAAAAGCTGATAAATACTCTTTTAAATGAAGAGTAATATAGTCTAAACCTGAAACTTCGGCTATTGAGAAGCAAGTGGTACTCCTTATTTCCGTCATAATCGCAACCGTTATGGGTTTGCCCATATCAAAAACCCACAGTATAACAGGTGCTCTGGTTGGAGCCGGTTTTATTGCAGTAGATTTTCAGGTCAACTTTTCAGTTTTAGGTAGATCATTTTTTTACCCCTCTTGTAATCGCACCGGTTATTGCGGTGGCGTTTGGCAGTCTCCTTTACAAAGTCTTCAGAAATATACGTATACGTTCCGGTATAGCCAAGGAGTGGTGCCTTTGTGTTGGTGGGAAAAAGACATTGGCTCCATCTATTCAATCAACTGCTACCATTATGGTACACTACGGCAGTTCGATTGAAGCTGCAATTGACAAAAGTGAAAATTGTGTGGAGATGTATAAAGGTAGCTTTCTGGGTATGAATTGTCAACAACTTTTGGACAGTTTTCATTTTTGCTCTGCTGGTGTTGTAGGTTTTGCACGCGGCCTGAATGATACACCAAAGATAGTAGCTCTCTTACTCTTAATCAAGGGGTTATCTGTTCATTGGGAAATGACATCTGTAGCCTTTGGTATGGCTGTGGGCGGACTTCTGAATGCAAGAAGGGTGGCTTGAAACAATGAGTAATAAGATAACTAAATTAAATCACGGCCAGGGTTTTACGGCAAACCTCGTTACGGGGTTCCTTGTTATATTTGCCAGCAAATTTGGTGTTCCTGTTTCTACGACACACGTATCGGTAGGGTCTATCTTTGGCATAGGGTTGGCATCGAAACATTTAAATACTGGCATTATGCAGGGAATACTATTATCATGGCTGGTGACCCTGCCGGTAGCTGCCGTTTTTAGTGCAGGAGCTTATTGGATTCTAATCTGTGTCACGTAATAAGGCATTTGGCAGATGGTACAGGGTTCTTTAATGTATCAGGCAGAGGAACGCTTTTATAAATTTATCAACCACCCCATTTACCCTCGTTCATAAGGAGGGGATTAGTGTCCTCAGCGTTTTCTGTCCGTGGAAGGAGAGGTCTTCCTCCAAATGACAATTTACACTTTTATTTGAGCAATAACAAAAACTGACATTTATGGAGAAAGCATTATTAGTAATAGTCCTTATTTTCTACTGCCCGGCGGCACTGTGGCTGTTCATCTATGGTATTAATAATTATTATATGATTTACCTCTTCTGTAAAAGGGTCAGGAAGGAAACATCCGGAAATCGAAAATTCCTGGAACAATTCTGGTCAAACCACAGCAAGGATAGCCTGCCAAAAGTGACTACACAATTACCAGTTTATAATGAAAGGCATGTGGTAGAACGTTTAATTCATGCCGTCGTAAATATTGATTACCCTAAAGATCTTCATGAAATACAGGTACTTGATGATTCAAATGATGAAACAAGGGAGATAGTTTCAAAACTGGTTAATAAATACAGAGAGATGGGGTTTAACATAAAACATGTTGTTAGAGAGAATAGAGATGGATTTAAGGCAGGGGCATTAACCCTGGGAATGGAAAAGGCGGAAGGTGAGTTTCTGGCAATATTTGATGCCGATTTTATTCCGGATAACGAATTTCTTTATAATACCATTCCATTCTTTTTTGAAAAACCAAAGATCGCTATTGTTCAAACACGTTGGGGGCACATTAACCGAAATTACTCTCTCTTGACAATAGCACAGAGCATTGGTATGGACGGCCACTTTATAATAGAACAGGGAGCCAGGACCTGGAACGGATTATATATGAATTTTAATGGGACTGCCGGGGTATGGAGACGGAAGGCAATTATTGACTCAGGAGGCTGGTGTTTTGATACCCTGACCGAAGACCTGGACCTCTCTTATAGAGCACAATTAGAGGGATGGAATACTAAATTCCTGCTTGATGTCGTCGTACCATCTGAACTCCCAGTTGACATAAATGCCTATAAATCTCAACAGCATAGGTGGGCAAAGGGTTCAATTCAGACTGCAAAAAAGCTTTTACCTCAAGTATTCAAGACAAACGATAGTTTGATAAAGAAAGCTGAGGCCTTTATTCATCTGAACCAGTACATGGTTCATCCAATGATGATTATTCTTGCACTGTTATCCTTTCCCCTGATACTCTTATTAAAAGTGCGGATGAGCAATATGTCCATCTCTTTAACGATGATAAGCATGGTATTCCTGATAACTATGGGGGCACTTGCTCCTACAGTCCTTTATATAGTTTCCCAAAAAAAGGGTTATAAGGATTGGATAAAAAAATGCCTGTTTATACCCGCGCTTATGGTTATTGGGTGTGGTATTGCCATTAATAATACAAAAGCGGTACTTGAAGCGCTGTTTAATATCAAGAGTGATTTTATCCGAACACCCAAGTATGGTGTGACCAAACGAGGCAGAAATATACTGGTAAAAAATTATTCTTTACCATTGCAGATTTTTTTTATCAGTGAAATACTCTTAAGTGCTTATTGCTTTATGGGGTTTATGCAGTATACGAGTAATAAGAAATTTGTATTCGGGCCTTTTCTGTTGATGTATGCAGTTGGATTTCTTTATGTCGGCGTGCTTTCTCTTTTTCAAAAGTTTAATGAGACAATAAAATGCTGATTGAATATTCTCTTTGCAGAAAGCATCTATGCTTATTTTATTTAGCGTTGTGCTTTTCGATTTTTAGTACCCGTTTATGTTGGGCCAATACTCTCATTTCACAAAAAGAGGATGAGATACAAAACGCTCTCCCTCGTGATACAATACCTGCTATAAAAAATCCTGATTTTGTTCACGCGGAAGAAGCAGGACTAGATGAAAATGAACCAGTTGTCGGTATAACGATTAATGATGAGAACCGTGCTTATTCTGTTTACCTCCTGAACCATCACGAAATAGTAAATGATAGAATTGGGGATACTGCTATCGCTGTTACCTGGTGTCCTCTCGCGAACCTTGCTGTTGTATATAACCGCGAAATTGATAGCAAAGAGTATACGTTTGGGGTCTCTGGTAATTTACTCAAAAACACACTTGTAATGTTTGACTACGAAACGGAATCTCTCTGGCCAATTGTTTACGGTGAGTCAATAAAAGGTACATTGACTGGTAAGAAACTGAAACAGATCTCGGGATGCCAAAAAATACCGTGGGGAGCCTGGAAAAAATCTCACCCGGATTCTCTCGTATTATCCCATCATGGTTCAAGGACCGTTGGTTATGATGTTTACGGAGACTATCATAAGAACGAAGAGAGAGGTATTTTCCCCGCTATAAATATTGATCAAAGGCTGGGCGTTAAGGCAAACATTATTGGAATAGAAATAAAAGGCAGACATAAGGCCTATCCATTCTATCTGTTTAACAATACTCCGATAATAACCGATGAATTTCAGGGGGTGAAACTTCTGGTTTATAGAAATAATGACACCGGCATTATTAATGTATATGACAGGCAGCTTGACGGAGTTGTAATTGATTTTGCGGAGAAGGTGAATAATACAACTGACACGGTAACAAACACTACCTGGGATATGGAGAATGGTATAGGCATAAAGGGAAACATGAAGGGCAGAACACTCCTTCCCGTAAACTTTCTGTCTGTTTACTGGTTTGTCTGGGCAGATTACTTTCCGGATACAGAAATATTTCATTAAAAATGAACAGGAAATTAACGTCTATTATAATAACAGGTTTTATCATTGAAGTCCTCTGTGCTGCAATTGCTTACAGCGGGGACATAAAAAAGAATATTCCCTTTTTTGCTATCATGTATATAGCCTCTTTTATTACATATATCTTTACCATTTTCTATATTTCTAAAAACGCTGAGGCTCATGATCAGGATAATAACAGTTCAGGAAAAGTACTCTGGGTTATTATTATTTTTGCATTGATGTTTCGATTTACGCTTTTACCGGTTGCTCCTTCAGACGACATATATCGTTACCTGTGGGAAGGAAAGATACAGTTAAACGGGATAAGCCCCTACTCCTATCCGCCTGAATCTTCCAGCCTGGAACATCTGAGAGATAGTTTTTTTTCCGATATTAATCATAAACATCTGCCTACGATTTATCCACCTCTTACGCTTATGGTGTTTGCAATAGCAGATTATGTTTCACATACTATTTTATTGATGAAATCTGTTTTCCTGGTTTTTGATATACTCTCCATTTTCCTATTATTACGGTTTTTAAAGGTGATGGGAAAAGACCCACTTGATGTGTTGATATATGCGTGGTGCCCGTTAATACTTATCAGCTTTGCAGCAAGAGGACATTGCGATTCCCTGCAGATACTCCTTGTTATACTCGCGCTGTATCTTTACGCAATTAGGAAAAACCTGGGAACCGTCTTTTCTATTGCCCTGGCAGCAATGTCCAAATTTATATTCATCATTATTGCTCCTTTTCTGATTTCGGGCAAAAGAATTAAATATGCTGGAGTATTGCTTGCCATTATTACTGTTTTGTATTTACCATATATCAGTGCAGGCAAAGGGCTGTTTTCTACCCTGTTACAATTTGGGACCCAGTATCATTTTAATGATTCTGCCCATTTTCTGATTTTCTGTTTGTGCATCGGTTCTCCTCTGGCATCTAAGATAGTAACGGCATTGATCTTTGGGGCGGTGCTTCTGCTCTTATATAAAAGGCATATCACTTCTTCATTGGAAATTGCGAATAATCCAGGGTCTGAAAAAAGAGGAAATATGGAGATTAATAATTTTGTCTTAAATTATGCTTTTATTGCTATTGGGACTTTTTTAATATTGGCCCCAACATTACATCCGTGGTATCTGACTTGGATTATCCCATTTCTCTGTTTTAATAAAAACCCGGCATGGCTTGTCCTGACTGGAACTGTTATTTGTTATTATTTCATGAACCATGAACTGTTTTCGAAAATGATATTCTATAACAATGAATGGGTATGGAAAGAAGTACACTGGTTAAAACTGCCGGAATACCTCCCTTTTTATACTCTATTAATATATGGATGGTTAGCAAAGAGGGACTACAAAATACCCAAGAAGTTGAGAATGGCCACTTCTCACCAGGACACAGAATACCGAGGGTTTTCTCCGGGCAAGTAGCGACTAAGGCTTCAATCCCCTTCTTGTGAAGGAGGGTGAAGGAGGGCGAAGGGGTGGTTGATAATTTTAAAGTTTTTCTCCGCTTATTGAATATTTAATAAATAATTTTACTGGATACTGTCGCTGTTGAATAGAAATTTTATTGGAGGTAAAAGTTAAAATGGAAATAAACGAAAAATCGCAGTTTTATGTTCCGGATTATTATCATATAGAAGAGGGGTCTCTTCATCTGTTTTTAGACCATGAGATGCCAAACTGGATTATTACTGACAGAAGAGGTGGTCAGATTATAGAGGATATCAAGAGTTGTAGAAATATGAAGGAACTGATACATAACTATGCAGTAAATTTTAATGTAGACTATACTAAAGCATGGTTGGAAGTCCACACTTTTTTAAAAGATCTGATAAGGTCAGAATTCCTGACATCAGAACCGGTAAAGAGGACTGAATACACAGGACGTGCAGATTTTATTCACGCGGAGAAACTCAATGAATTATGGCTACATACGAATAATTCATGCAACCTGACATGTTCACATTGCCTGGTAAACTCATCACCAAATGAAGATAAAGGCCTTTCAACTGAGGTGATAAAGAGAATTATTGATGAAGCAACGACATTAGGAACAACTCGTTTCTACTTTACCGGTGGAGAGCCATTCATACGAAAAGACATTTTTGAACTTACTGACTATATCTGCAACCATAAAAAGTCCGAACTTATAATACTCACGAACGGAACCCTTCTGAAAGGTGAAACTATAGAAGAATTACAAAAATTCGATAAGAAATATTTAAAGATCCAGATTAGCCTTGACGGTTCAAGACCGGAGGTCAATGATCCGTTAAGGGGAAAAGGTAGTTTTAATCAGATCGTTGAAGGGATTAAGAATAGTATTCGCGCCGGATATTACCCAACTGTTACAACGGTCATAGCAAACAGCAATATTGATGACATACCTGAAGCTACAAAACTGCTTGCGTCGTTAGGGGTGAAAACTCACCATCTCCTGTGGGCCCATAAGAGGGGAAGGATAACTGACAATGGCAACAACTCCATCCCTCCGATAGATAAGGTGATTGAAGTAACAAGGAGAGTGAAAGAGGTTGCCGGAGAGTCAGGTATTACCGTCGACAATCACGATTCATACAAATTCAGGTCAAATAGTAATAGAGGCACACGGTATGATCTGGGAAATGCCTGTTACGACAGCATGTGTGTCTATTCGAACGGCGACGTTTATCCGTCCGCTTCATTTGCCGGACATGCGGGACTGAGATGTGGAAGTATTCTTGATAATACGCTCAGTGAGATCTGGAAAAACAGCAATATGAGTAAGGCATTCAGAAACGCGACACTTCAGCATAAAGAAAAATGTAGAGAGTGTCATATTAAATTTGTATGCGGAGGCGGGGACATTGAACACTCATTCTTTTTCTCAGAAAACGGTTTCAAGCTGGAAACCGATAGATTCCCAGCAGATCTTGGTATACATGCACTGGATCCTTATTGTGATCTTCACAAAGAGATAACAAAGGATGTTATATTTGAACTTGCCGAAGTCAGGAAGAAAATGATGGAGAGGAAAACCGGATTCAATGCTCCCGTTGTTTTAAGATCAATGGGTGAAGGAGCAACAGTTTGCGGTGCTGATGAACAAACACCGAATCCTCAAGTCTTAAATCCTGAATCTGTAATTGTAAATCAGCCGTCTGTCCATACCCTTCATTCCAACTGTGTACTCTCTTTTGATGTTGATAAGCCCAGAAGTATTGTACGCGAATTTTACGGGAAAGCTGCGGAAGAACCTCAGGAAGAATTATGCTGTCCTACCAAAAATTCTGATGAAGATACCAGTCATATTCCGCAGGAAGTATTGGACAGGTTTTATGGATGCGGAAGCCCGACAATTATTGCCGGGGTTCTACCGGGAGAGACAATGGTAGATCTGGGAGCAGGCGCGGGGATTGACTGTTTTATCGCGGCTAAAAAAGTCGGTCCGAAAGGAAAGGTATACGGAATTGATATGACAGACGAGATGCTGAAGGTTGCTAATGAAAACAGACTTCTGGTGGCAAAGAACCTCGGTTTCGATATTGTAGAGTTCAGGAAGGGATTTCTTGAAGAGATCCCGGTTGATAGCGGCACTGTTGATCTGATTACCTCTAATTGCGTTGTTAATCTGTCACCTGACAAAAAAGCCGTTTTCAGTGAAATGTGGCGGGTCCTGAAAGACCACGGCAGGATTGTTATATCTGATATTGTCTCTCAGGTAGAGACTCCCCCGCATCTCAAACTGAACAAACAGCTATGGGGTGAGTGTATCAGTGGTGCACTCACTGAAGATGAATTTATGGCCTACCTTGAACAGGCAGGTTTCTATGGACTTCAAACTTTATCCAAAGTATTCTGGAAAGATATTGAAGGGTACTCATTTCACTCGGTAACATTGCGAGGATACAAATTTGAAAAGAAAGAGGATTGTGTCTACATCGGACAGAGGGCCGTTTACCACGGCCCATATAAGGCAATAACTGATGAAGAGGGTCACCTGTTCCCCCGAAATGAACCTGTCGCAGTATGTACGGATACCGCTCAAAAACTAAGCAATCCTCCCTATACGGGACAGTTTGCAATTTTTAACGGGAATGATGGGAATAAGGCAGCATACAGTTGCAGCCCATCAAAGGAAGAAGGTGTTTCCTGTTGTTGAAAATACTATGTGAATTATACATCCATTTGAAAAAAAGAGACAAATTTGTTTTTTGTTTGCTATAATATCTCTCACGAGTCCCACCGTTTTCACAGAAGGAAAATATCGGTTCCACTTCTTTTCAAAAGAGGAAGAGAGAATGCATATACACGTTGTTTCTCCTGACGGAGAGGCGAAGTTTTGGTTAGAACCAACTATTGCTTTAGCGAATTATTCTGGTTTGAAAAAGAAGGAACTCAATTTTTCATAAAACAGTTGAGGAACACAGGAATGAAATCATTAGGAAAAGGAAAAAACATTTCAAGGTCTGAAATAACTAATATTTCAGAATACGGTTTTTGGATTCTTCTGGACAAGAAAGAAGACTTTCTTCCTTTTGCAAATATCCCTGGTTCATTGATGCCAAAATATCTACCCTGATTAATGTTACGTTACTACATGGCCGTCATCTCCACTGGTCTGATCTAGACGTTGACTTGTCATTGGAAATTGTAGAAAATCTGGAGAGGTATCCTTTAGACTACACACAAACGACAATAGTCTGGAAGATTTTGAGAGAAGTAAACCTACAAAGTCATTAATGAGGAATATGCATGACAAGGAATTACATTTTGAGCGTATTAGAACGTAAAATCTCATTAGTAGAATGGGACCGGTTGTAAACTCTCTTCTTACAAACTTGCTGTTGTTACAAAGATTCCGACGCTTCGAAAAATACCATAGCCCGTAAAAGCAATAACGGATGGAGAATGTACATATACTCATTATGAACAGAGTTTAAAAAGTGCATCAGCCTTTGTTACCATATACAAGACTCGATTATCTTTTAGATCATCAGGGTATTTAAGTAATCCCGTTGCTAATATTACTTGATGATTTTTTTCCAATAAGTCTAAGTCTTTAAATTTTTCCTATGCCGTTAATCAAATTATCCATTTCAATCCCTGCTGTTTCCGGTGTATCTACCAACAATAATTCAGGAAATGTAAGGTCTTCTTTATCTTGTGCTATAACTTCTCTGGTTTCAAGAATTTTGTCATCATTATCATGTATTGATTCTAAATCAACGTTCGATCTGGTTTCCCCAAAAGACTACGAAACTTGCCTTTTCGTTCTTGTCATTCTTTTTCTAGAGATTGAAGTTTTTCATTAATTAGATTTATATCGTCATTGCAATCACTAACAGTCAACTCTATGGTTGAAAGGGATTTCATTTTTGCTTTCAGTATTTTATTATATTCTTGCGACGTGTAATAGAAGCTTAAATATTGAGGCCAAGGATAAAAAGTCCTGCCAAACTACACGTCTGGCAAGTTTATGATTTGAGATTCCCGTCCTGGCAACATGGCCGGGCAAGTACGAATTAAGATTTAGGACACAGATTCATACAGATTAAGAAAGAGAGAAATTTAGCGATTGAGATTAGTTGACAATTGAAATATAAAATCATTTGATAAAGTCATAAATTTCTGTCACTGTTTTTGTTATTATTTATGTTATAATGTTTTTATAAAAAATTAAGCTCAGTGAAATACGAATAATATATAAGGATCAAACGTGGATCTAGAGAAGGCGATCAAGATCGTAAAAGAGTATGGAAATGTTCTGAGAGAAAAGTCGATAAGGAATGTTCAGGGCCGTTGTCAGTCACTATTACCATATGACAAAGATACGATAAAAGAGGCAATTAAGGTTGAGCTGATGTATGCGGGTACCGCAGAGCCGAGAGATGAGAAAATGTTCGGAACCCTGCAGTTGAGTTTTCTGCAGCTCGCCAGTTTTCTTTCTGATGGTGATGTAGTGCCGGAGTTTGAAGTTGATGGTGCTCTTGATACAGATGATGTCTGTCACGATTATTTCAAGTACCTTAAAAGTAGCGAAAAAGTAAGTAACCATATCCTGGAACAGACAAGCATTTTAGTAGATGAGCTTGATAAATTTTGTCAGGATAACGGGTTGTCGTAGAGGATAGAATTATTATATTCCTTCTATTAAATAGTTTAGGGATTTTAAAGTATGCGGATATGAGAACCCATTTTACCAATATGAACGAATTATGGACATTGAAAAAACCTGGGAAAAAGCCCTCAAATATACTGAAATAATACGACCGAGGGTAAAGCCTCTTGACACTCACCAAACCACCCATCTGCCATACATCTTTCTGGCTGAGTCCTCAGTCAATCTAGGAGATTGTGTGGTGCGCAAGGGAGAAGTCCTGGTTGAGAAACCCACGCTCTTGCTTCCGCCGGGTTCACCTCAGCTTGATGGGTTTGATTTCAGGGACGCATATCAGCAACAGCAGGATATGATTACTAATTTTTTTCTTGTCCGAGGTATTGAATTCCCGTCCCTTAAATATAATAATAAAACATATTCACTTGATATTTTTGAAGACAGGCTCAGCAAGGCGATTGAACAATACACCCAGGATCTGCAGAAAGAAGAGAATGTTACTTCCGGTCTTGTGATTGGCCCGGAAGATTGCTGGCAATTTTCTGTCCTCATATTCATCTGCACTCAGATCGTACGTTCTGCGGACAATGACATCAAGAGCTTCAGGAATAGATGGAACAGGTAGAATTTATATTACTATCCTTCGAAAATAAGGACAAGTCCGCAGTCAGGACACTCTTTTACATCCTTACCGACGTCGTGGCCACAGGCGGGGCATCTGTTCTGGTCGGCCCACTCCTGTGATTCGCGGTGTTCCGGATGCATTGTCATATAATGTTCATCAATATAGTCTTGCGCTTCATCAACATTCTCTTCGGTTACCATTAGGATGAACCTGCAACCACATGTTCCAGCGCTACATCCAGGTGCAAGCGTAACAGCGGTACCAATATCATTTTCAGTCAACATGTCAGCCAACTCTTTTATCCAATCCTGATCACCCTCCTTGACCGCTACCCACTCAACCTGAGCTTCTTCTGAATTTGGTGTTTCCATTTTTATACCTCTTTATAAGCTGAAAAATATTTTATTTGCAAATATAACATATAAAGGATTTTCTCGATTTAAGCAATCTCAAATTTATCTCTTTATCTGTGGCGTCTGGATTGTTGTAGACAAATTCTTGACAAAACTCTTGGACCTGAGGGACTGTAGTTACCCAGATAAGATACCGATTAGTACAAACAGAGTTTTTTTGAGCTTCATAACCACTCTCCTGTTTTATACGGCAAAAAATTACTCATTTTTTTGCACAAAGACATCTTTCTCTATTGTTAAGCAGGTACTAATAGTCTCTTTATAACCTGCATAGCGAGTATCAGTATATGTCCGTCGTGGCCCTTGATCGATTCTATTAAAGCTGCATCACCACCATTGTTTTCGGATATTTTTTCCAATTCGCTCTTTATCTCCTCACCAGGTCCTTTTCTTTTAATTTTATCCAGTGTATCACATACTTCTGATATATTGGTGTCTTCCAGAGAGTCTCGCAGTTTTGATATCAGTATCTGTATGTTGTCATCCGCAACTGTACCCATTCGCTTGGCAAGGTTCCTGTCTACCAGTTTTCTCTGGATCATCTCATCTACCTCTTCAAGTTTGTCAAAGTGGATCCCCGCCTCTTTTTCCCAAGATTCAAGCTGTTCGATTGATAAAGCCATTTCTAAAATTCCATCCTTTCAATTTTTATATTTTTTAAATGCGTCAGGTAGGTACTCAATAATGTCGGAAGCGATCATTGACAGCTCTCCCTTTTTCTTTGCCGCAATATCACCTGCCAGGCCATGGATGTAGACACCAAGTTGTGAAGCGTCAAATACATCGTATCCTTGGCCGATTAATGACACAATGGTTCCCGTCAGGGCATCACCCGCACCGGCAGTTGCCATTCCGGGATTACCCGTACGGTTTACGTATACTTTTTCATAATCTGCCACTATTGTTTTATCTCCCTTTAATACCAGGATAAGTTTTTTTTCATTACTCAATATTTTTCGAATTGATTGAACAAACTGTGTTGCCGTTTCCAACCTCTCTTTTTGAATATCCCTTGCCGAACCGAGCCCTGTTAAGCGTGACATCTCTCCGGGATGTGGTGTTAATACCACGTTTTTTTTATCTTGTGTAGTACATTTACATTATCCGTAAGCGCGTTAAGTCCATCGGCATCAATTACCATATTGCGATCTATATTTTTTATTAACCAGAGTATGAGTCCTCTCGTCTCCGGTTGTTGAGAAAGACCGGGTCCCAATGCGACGACATCGTGCGCCTCACACAACTTCATGATCTCTTTTCTCCCTTCATTGGAGAGTGTAGCCGCTTTTGTTTCGGGCAGAGGATGCGTCATAACGCACGTAAGTTTCACCTCCATTACAGGATTCAGGCTCTCAGGTATACCCAATGTAACAATACCAGATCCGCTCCTTAATGCGGCTTTCGCACAGAGGCAAGCAGCACCTGTCATACCCGGTGAACCGGCAAGCACCAATACACGGCCGTAGCTCCCTTTATGAGAGTTGCTTTTCCTGGTTTTTAATGCAGGCAGGTTTTTAATTTTGATCATGTTACCTGGTTGAAAGTTAAGTAATTTGTGTGTCATTTTTTTTTAAAAGGAGTCCAGCACTAATCTATGGGGGCTCCTGTGAAAGCAGGGTTTATTATAATTGATTGAATCTATTTAGTACTATTTATCAAAGACGCGACATAAGCAGCTCCAAAACCATTATCTATATTTACAACAGTAACATTTGCTGCACAGCTGTTCAGCATTGCTAAAAGTGGAGTAACACCACCGAAGCTTGTACCGTATCCTATGCTCGTTGGTACACCAATAACAGGACGGGCGACCATTCCTCCCACCACACTGGCAAGCGCCCCTTCCATACCGGCAATAACGATAATTACATTTGCAGTCATTATATCATTCTGATTGCTGAGCAGGCGATGTATACCCGCAACTCCCGCATCATAAAGGACCTTTACGTTGTTTCCCATTATTTCCGCAGTCTCCCTCGCTTCTTCAGCGACTGGTATATCTGAGGTGCCGGCAGTTACAATCAATATTAAACCCTTCTTCTTTTTTGAGCGAGATTTCTTAATAACGATTGTCCCGGCTTTCTCATTGTATCGGGCATTCTTATATTGTTGAGAAATACATTTATATATCTCTTTGTTGGCTCGTGTTGCTAATAGATCAGACCCATGTTTAATAATCTGACCTGCAATTTTAAGTACCTGTTCAGGAGTTTTTCCCGCACAGAATATCACTTCAGGAAAACCACAACGTATGGTCCGGTGAGTGTCAACCTTGGCGAATCCCAGGTCTTTATATGGCAGTTCCTTAAAACTCTGCAGGGCGTTTTCTATTGTAATGTCACCTTTTTTTACCTTTGTTAAAAGTTTTTTAATTGTGATATTGTCCATTGTAAATGCCTCAGAAAAAGTTATAAGTGCCTAAAGTTTCAAATGCGTTAACGTTATGGATTTTTTTATTATCAGGCACGGTCATTCACTTAAGGTACTTCATACTTGATTGCAGCGTTCAACACTATATTATATAGTGATACCTACTATGGTATTGCTTCAACTTCGAGATTAGAGAAATTTTTTTCTACATATTTATGAAATGCAAGTCCCGCTACCATTGCAGCATTATCCATACATAGCTTCTTTGAAGGATAAAAGAGTGGTATGCCACGCCGCTTTGCCGAATCGGTAAGTTTCTGTCGTAATCTAGAGTTACAGGCAACTCCACCGCCAAGGATAATGCTTTTAGTAGAAAATTTAGTTGCCGCAAAAATTGTTTTGTCTACAAGTACGTCAATAACCGCTTCCTGAAAACTTGCAGCAATGTCCGCAATCTCCTGATTAGTCAGCTTCGGCATTTCGCTGGCCTTACTTAAGTCCTGACCCATACAGTGATACAGGACTGCAGTTTTTATACCACTGAAACTGAAATCAAGAGATCCTTTTTTCAGATAAGAGCGAGGGAATTGTATTGCCCTCTCATTACCTTTTGCCGAAAGAGTATCGATCTCTGGTCCAGCGGGATATCCTAAACCTAAAATCTTACCAACTTTATCAAATGCTTCTCCTGCAGCGTCATCTATAGTAACTCCAACAGACTCAAAATTTATTTCACTATGTGTCAGAAATAAAGAGGTATGCCCTCCGGATACCACAAGACTGATCGCCGGATAATCAATATCATCATATTCTATTTTACTTGCGTAAATATGCGCATGTAGATGATTGACTGTTATCAGCGGTTTTTTCAATATCCAGCTTAACGACTTGGCTGCCGTAAGTCCAATTAATAGTGCCCCTATAAGACCAGGAGTATTTGCTACAGATATTGCGTCCAGGTCACTCATCTTTATATTCGCTTCAGCAACCGCTTTGTCAATTACCGTTATAATCGTGTCTGTGTGGGCCCGGCAAGCGATTTCTGGCACTACACCACCAAATCTTGAATGCAGGTCTTGTTGAGATGCAACTATGTTTGAATAGATTTTTTTACCATTTTCTACCACAGCCGCAGACGTTTCATCACAAGAGGTTTCGATTCCGAGAATTATCATATGTATTAAAGGAGGTTTGTCATGCGTGAAAGCAGCTGGAATTAGTCGTTTAAAACAATTAAATTTAGATCCGCTTTAACTGTTATATCTAGTTGGTTTCAGAATTATCACTCTTGCTTTTCAAAATATTAATTGCCCTGGCAAGCTGTGCATCAACAAATTTTTCTTTTTCATCATTAGTTTCTATTGGCTCTTTCCCGTTTTTCGTTCGTATGTCTGCCGCGTTTACTCTAGCCAAGTGCCTGTGCAAACCTCTCACTTCCTCTTGAGTAAGATCCACCTTTATATCCGGTTCAATACCTATACCATCAATCAGGGTCCCGGATGGTGTATAGTACTTTGCTGTTGTCAGTTTCAGTGCGGAATTTTTGTTTGTTATTGGTATTAAACTTTGGACTGAGCCTTTACCAAAAGTTTTGGTCCCCAGTAAAAGGCCGCGTTTATGGTCTTTAACCGCTCCCGCAACGATTTCAGAGGCGCTGGCGCTACCATTATTAACTAATATGATCAGTGGAAATTTTTTGTACGTTTTTGATCTGTGCGCTTTATATTCGTGATGCTGTGATTTGTGCCTGCCTTTTGTAGAAACAATTAATCCTTTTTTAATAAACTTGTCAGCCATCCCAACTGCAATATTCAAGAGGCCTCCCGGATTAAACCGGAGGTCGAGGACCAGGGATTCCATTCCTTGTTTTTGCAGTTCTTTCACTGCAACGTCCAGGTCATCTATTGTGTTATCTTGAAAACTGGTAACCGCGATATAACCTATCTTGCCCTCTTCATCAACGATCCTTGTGCCACGCGTACTGTTTAGATGGATTTTTGCGCGTTCTATAGTAATGTCAACCGGTTCACTTTCACCCTCACGTACTACAGTTATTGTTACCTTCGTATGTGTTTTGCCTCGGAGCATTTCAATTGCCTCAGGAATTGAAATATTCTTTGTTGATTTTCCATCAATTTTGATTATCACATCACCAATATATACTCCCGCGTGAAAAGCTGGTGAATCAACAATAGGCGTCAAAACCGTTAAAAATCCATTCTTTATAACGACTTCGATACCCAGTCCGTCAAACTCACCTTCTGTTTCAATTTTTAACTCCTTAAGGTTTTGTGAATCAATAAATTGACTGTAGGGGTCCAGGCCGGCAAGCATTCCCTTATAAGCGTTCATAAGCAACGTTCTCAGCCCGACTTCATCAACGTATTTATTCTGAATCTCCTTTATTATGCTTATAAACTCTTCAAAATCCTGAAAAAAGACGTCCGGATCAATTTTTTCCTCTTTCTGCGCAAGCAAGTAGCATGGATTTAAAGAAAAAATAAAAAATACTATCCAGATAATTATAAAGCTACATTTCATCCTTAACACTAATAACTGCTCCTCATTTTTTGAATCTTTCCCTTTTATTAATTATCATAGCAGGGTGAATTAAGTGAAACGGATCCACTCTTTATTTTACGGTATTAATGTGTGGGTATTTCGGTGGATTCGGCCGAAGGGCCTTAATCCACCCTAAACGAATATCTTTAAAGTCTACCCGTAGGGTGTTAATTTAATTCCTCCATAAATTTCCTCCTGTGAAGGAAGAATTTATGGGGAATAAAATGGGAAATTCAATGTGGTGGGCAGAGCCGGAATCGAACCGGCGACACCGGGATTTTCAATCCCGTGCTCTACCAACTGAGCTATCTGCCCTGAATTTTAATCAGAAGATGCAGTTTGTGCATTGTGGCTACTCTGTCAATACTTTCTCGGACGTCTTGTTCATAAATCTTATTCTGTCTCGTCCTAATTGCAACTTTAATTCATCTGCACTTTTAAACCTGGTTTCTTCTCTTAGTTTATAAAGAAACTGCACTTCCAGGTCCTTTCCATAAATTGATTCTTTAAAATCAATTATGTGGACTTCTACTACAGGCTCATCATCACACGTGCTTTCTCGGAATGTAGGACAAGTTCCTATATTGGTTATAGCATTATACTCCTTTCCTTCCAGAAGCGCTTTAGTCGCATATACTCCGGAAGGAGGTTTTATCTCATGATGAAGATTCAGGTTAGCAGTAGGAAACCCCAGCCCTTTTCCTCGGCCAGAGCCTTTTATAACCGTACCAAATACTGAAACACGCCTGCCCAACATTCCCCTTGCTTTCTGCAAGTTGCCTTGAATAATATGTTTTCGTATTGTTGTACTACTTGTTCTCTCGCCTTCAAATTCCACGGGATTGCATGTGACTACTTCAAATCCGTATTTTTTAGCATAGCTACTAACCATAGACGCATTACCCCTTCTGTCCTTGCCAAATGAACAGTCAAATCCTAGAACGACGACTTTAGCTCCCAACCACTCATACATTATTTTACTTATAAAATCTTCGGCGCTGACTTCAGATATTTTCTTATTAAATTCCAGCACCACTGATATATCAACACCGAGTTGTTCAAACAATACCAGTCTATGTTCCAGCGAAGTAATACAAGTTTGTTGTGTTTGTGAAAGAACGTTTTTAGGGCGACGATCAAAAGTCAGAACTATCGATTCCCCGTTTTTTTTGTTTGCCAGATGTATAGTTTTTTGAATGACCTTTTGATGGCCAGAATGAACACCGTCAAACACTCCTAATGTAACAACAGGCCAGGTAAGTTTTTTTTTATCTGTTTGATACCAAAAATTGTATCCAATTTGAACCTCTTGCGTACGTTAGCTTTTGCTCTTACCCAATTGAGTCTTTGTTCCTATCCAGGATTCCCATTCAGTCGAAAATGCAAACTGTTTTTCCATAAGATATTGTTGCATTATTTCATCTTTCTTTTCTTCGAATTCCTTTGGATCAACCCGCTTTCTATCCGCCAATGTTATTACATAACATGTCTTTTCACCTCTGTTTTCAACAGCAATGGCCGAGGTCCCAACTTTTAAACCGAAAGCAGTTTCTGCAATTTTAGCTTTTTCCGGTTCCAATACCTCCGTGTCATCACCTTCACCAAATATACCCGGTCTACAGACATATTTTGTTTCTACTATTGCTAATTTACCGGTCTCATTTTCTATAAATTTTATACCCTCTTCAAAAGATGTCTGATTTACTTTTTCAAGGCATTTTTTCGCAAACTCTTCCGTCTCTTCAAATGCTTTTTCATAACGTAGATCTTCGGCAACTTTATCATGGATCACTTTATAAGGAGGTATAAGTGGTTCGACTTTTTCTATTACACGAAAAATAAGTTTACCTTCCGCAGAACTTATAGGGGTCGATGGATCATTGACTTCCCTTTCAAATACCTGCTGGGGGAATTGTGGGAGATCAATAAACACTTCCCTTAATTCTTCTTTTGTGAAATAGTTTGTCCCGTTATTCCTGTTTGTAGCGACAACATGTGAAAGACCATATTTCTCAGCAAGTTTAGCAAAACTGATAAACCCTTCTTTGTCAATATTTTCATATATGTCATTATCCACATCAGCAATACGTTTGTTAAGCATTGTTTCGCGCTCTCTGAGAAGCATATTATTTTTAATTTGTGTTTTCACTTCATCATAAGGCTTGAATTCTGATACAGAAGTTTCATCCGGTTTTTCTACGGATTCTTTTTTGAACATAAGGGCTTTTTTTTCTTCATAATATTTTCGCATTTCTTCATCAGTAATATTAATCTGTTTCTCTACTTCATCAGACTTTGCGATTATATATTCAACTTTAACTTTTTCAGGTTCTTTATAGCCCCATATCCCCTCTGCAACATCAGGATAATTTTCTTTATACTTGTCGTAAAAAGATTTAATCTCGTCCTCTTTGATTTCAACCCGACGGATAAAATTCCTGGCACTAAGGGCAGCATATTTGATTTTTACCTGCTCATTTTCTTTGATATATCGCTGGAATGCCTCATTCCTGGTAACCTTTACGGAGCTTTTTAAGAGGTATTGAAGTTTACGGGATAAAAGATATTCTTTTATAGTTTGTTCAAACTGCGGTTCTGTCAAATGAAATACATTTCCAATCAAACGCCTGAAACCTTCTTTATCTTCAAAGATGCGCGGGTCAACAGGAAAAAAATTTCGTATCTCCTGCGCAAGTTCATCTTTCGTAATGACTATTCCCATGTTCTCCGCCTGACCGATGAGCGCCATCTGCCGCCACACCTGTTGGGCTACCGGTTCTTTGGAATCTCTGAAAAAAATCCGTGACCATCTGGTGGCAGTATTACTAAACTGGTCCTGAGTGATTTTCTGACCAAGGATCTCCCCGACACCAGGCTTTGGAATAATGTATTCCGCCGCAGGACCAATCCCCCAAATTAACATTAAAAACACGACTAGAACACCCAGGAGTTTTTTCTGATTTCTTCTAAACCAGCTTGTTGCAGCCATAAATACCTCTCATTTCGCATTTGCGTCACATTGAGTTTAATAAATCAAGAACAAAAATGCTTTATATTAAAATGAAACAATTCTTAAAAAATCGTGAAATAGTGAATAAAAACGAACGTTGAATTATATAAAGCAACGTAGTAACTATCAACTGCTTTTTATAAAAATTTATAATCAAGGTCCTATATCTGCTGAAAACACACAAGAAATTTAACAGGAAAACCCTTGACACTAACATACACCTTTGATTTAATTTTTAACTTTAGCATTATCAAGATATGTTTTCATTTTAAATCTTCAATAAATAATAGTAAGATTATTCGTATGGATAAAAACCTTGTAATAGTAGAGTCACCGGCAAAAGCAAAAACAATTGAGGGTTATCTCGGGAAAGACTTTACGGTACAATCATGTTTCGGCCATGTCCGGGACCTTCCCAAGACCAACAAAGCTATTGATATAAAAAACGGGTTTCAGCCAACATATGAAATCCCTAAAGAAAAAAAAGACGTTATAAAGGACCTTAAAAAGTCTGCAAAGAATGCTGACGTTGTATGGTTGGCAACTGATGATGATCGAGAAGGAGAAGCGATATCATGGCACTTAAACGAAGCGCTTAAATTAGATGAAAAAAATACTCGCAGAATTGTTTTTGGAGAGATCACTAAACAGGCAATATTAAATGCGATTGAGTCACCAAGAACAATTGATATTGATCTTGTCAACGCTCAGCAGGCCAGGAGGATTCTGGACAGGCTTGTTGGGTTTGAATTATCACCCATCTTATGGAAAAAGATCCAACGCGGCCTATCTGCCGGGAGGGTCCAGTCTGTTGCTGTAAGAATGGTAGTAGAAAGAGAACGCGAAATTGAACAATTTGAATCTAAGTCATTTTTCAAAGTAAGCGCAGAGTTCTTAGTTGAAGGTGACAAAGTGTTGAAAGCGGAGTTGTCCGAAAGGTTTTCATCCGAAAAGGAGGCTCATGGATTTTTATCCAAATGTGTTGGAGCCACTTTCTCAATAAGTAATTTGGAGAAAAAACCGGGGCAGAAAAAGCCGGCGGCGCCATTTACTACTTCTACATTGCAACAGGAAGCCAGCCTTAAACTCGGTTTTTCCGTAGCGCAAACTATGACCTTGGCTCAACGTTTATATGAATCCGGTAAAATCACCTATATGAGGACAGATTCTGTAAGCCTTTCACAATTAGCACTGGATAACGCCGCAAAGGAAATAGTTTCCGCGTATGGTACCGAATATTCGGAAGCAAGACAATACACTACCAAGTCGAGCTCCGCACAGGAAGCACATGAGGCTATCAGGCCGACAGACTTTTCAGAAAAAAGTGCTGGAAGTGATAGAAACCAGGCGCGTCTTTATGAGTTGATCTGGAAGCGGGCAATTGCATCACAAATGGCTAATGCACGTATAGAAAGAACCACAGCGACAGTCGCTATCTCCACGGTCCACCAAACGATGAAAGCGACAGGTGAGGTCATTACATTTGAAGGGTTTCTGAAGGTTTACCTTGAATCAAATGTTGAAGAAAAGGATGAAGAGGAAAGCAAAGGGCTTTTACCACCACTAAAAGTCGGTCAGGAGCTCAACCTTGATAAAATGAGGGCGGTTCAAAGGTTTACCAGATCTCCAGCAAGGTTTACTGAAGCAAGCTTGGTTAAGAAGCTGGAGGAGATGGGTATCGGCAGGCCATCTACCTATGCTCCCACCATTTCCACCATACAAAAAAGAGGATATGTGCTCAAAGAACACAGAGATGGCCAGGAGAGAGAATATCTTGAAATAATCCTGGCCGATAACAAAGTTGATTCCTTCACAAGAAAGGAAATTACCGGCGCAGAAAAAGCCAAACTCTTCCCAACAGATGTTGCCAGGATAGTCAACGACTTTCTTGTAAAAAATTTTTCAAGAGTCACTGACTATTCTTTTACCGCTTCCATAGAAAAAGAATTTGATGATATTGCCACCGGAAAGCTGGAGTGGGATAAAATGATTGGGGCGTTTTATGGTAGCTTTCATGAAAAAGTAGAAGCGACGGAAGCAATAGACCGGTCGGAGGTAGACACCTCAAGAGAATTGGGAAAGGACCCTAAAACGGGAAGGACACTGTTGGTCAGGCTGGGGCCATACGGTCCAATGGCTCAAATTGGAACGACAGAAGAGCTTGAAGAAGAAGAGAAACCTAAATATGCAGGTCTGCTAAAAGGGCAGTTGCTGGAATCCATTACTTTTGAGGAAGCCCTAAACTTATTTAAGCTGCCGAGAGAAGTTGGTACGTATGAAGGCAAAGTAATTACTGCCGCAATTGGCAGGTTTGGGCCATATATTCGACACGATAGCAAATTTGTTTCGTTAAAAGGTGATGATGACCCTTATACTGTTGAGCAAGAGAGGGCCATTGAACTTATAGAGGCTAAACGTAAAGCGGATGCGGAAAAGCATATCAAGTCATTTGACGAAAACCCTGATGTACAAGTGCTAAATGGCAGGTACGGGCCTTACATAAAGATGGGTAAAAAGAATGTCAAAATACCAAAGGATATAGAACCTAAAAATCTTACCCTTAAAGAGTGCCTCGATCTTGCAGAAAAAGCTCCTGAAAAGAGAGCAAGGGGAGGGAAGAAAAAGACCGTTACTAAAAAGAAAAAGTAGGGATTAATATTTCAATGTAACATAGCCCTTTGATTTGATATATAGGGAAATGGTTACGCCCTTATCTACAAACCCCTTCAATACTGTTTGAAATTCACTGACACCCTTTATATCACTGGAACCAACTCTTAAGATTATATCACCGGGTAAAATACCAGCTTTCTCTGAAGGACTATCGCTTACTACATATTTTACCAGTACTCCATGCCCCTCTTCAACTTCCGGGGGTAAGGTTTCTACTGCTAAACCTATACTGAGGCTTGTTTGCTCAATAAGCTTCCTGATTGTTACATACGACCGCCCGGACATGCTTTCAGGTTGTTCATCGATATTGATTGTTAATAGTTTTTCTTCTCTGTTACGAATGACTGTTACAGCGACATTACTGTTAACTTCTGAAACTCTTATAGCTTTCTGTAAGTCGTCTATATTTAAAATTTTGCGTCCGCCAAACGCAATGATAACGTCACCAGGAAGAATTTTTCCTTTTGACGCAGGAGTACCCTGCCAAACCTCGGATATGAAAGCCCCCTTATCCGAATCAAGACGAAATTCTCTCATCACATCGCTTTTACTGCCTAAGTTCAAATATGTGGCCAGGCTGTCATTTATATCTTGAAGCCCAACCCCCAGGTAACCTCTTACAACTCTGCCCTTTTCAATCAAGTCGGATATAACCTCATTTGCAATTTCCATGGATATCGCAAATCCAACTCCCTGAAATCCTCCTGTACGTGTTGCGATAGCAGAATTAACACCGATAATCTCACCGTGCAGATTTACCAGAGGACCACCGCTGTTACCCGGATTAATTGCGGCATCTGTCTGAATAAAATCTTCATATGCAAAAGGTTTGGCAAATGGGGTAATGTGCGTTCTTCCTATTGCACTTACAATTCCTGCTGAAACGGTCTGGTTGTACCCAAATGGATTGCCGATAGCGATGACCCAGTCCCCAACATTTACACTCTTTGGGTCTCCAAGAACAGCTTCTCTGAGATCTTCACAAGCAATCTTCAAAATTGCCAGATCTGTGTTTGGGTCCTGGCCGACCATTGCTGCATCATACTTGTCCCCGTTAGATAAGGTGACCGTAATTCTTCCATTTTCAAAACCGTGCACAACATGAAAATTAGTAAGGATATATCCTGATTTTTTTATTACTATTCCGGAACCAAAACTTGGCTTGTTAGGATTTTGAGATTTATTGTTCTTGTCGTCAGGAGATGAAAAAGAAGAGCCCCCTTCTTCATGGGGGTCAGTGTGTGTGCCATAAGCACCTTCTGCAACAATGCTTACTACGGAAGGAGCCACCAAGCGTGATACTTTTTGGAAAATTCGTACAAATGGATCTATAACCTTTTCCAATTCTAAAAGATCTTTTCTTAATTCCTCCGCTTCGCCACCAAGAGATACACTCTGGCTGAGTAAAAGCAAAAAAACAAAGCAAATTATTATTTTAGAACTCAGTAAATTTGAAACTCTTACAAACATAATAAAACAAATTGTACCAAAATATACATTCTTTACAACAAATCATTTGATTTTTGTATATTTGCTTTGTTACCATTTGTTCTCGTAAGGTAGATCTGTATATAGACTTTTATGTGACTCCGCCCTTCAGTCTGTCCACGGAAACGTCATTGCTGGATGTAGTGACGCTGAATGAAGAATCCGGATAATAACAACAATAATGAACAAGAACAGAACAGTAATATGAAAAAAGGTAAGCTTCTTGTAATTGAAGGGACCGATGGAAGCGGAAAAACGGTGCAAGCCGGTCTTCTCGTGGAAAGGCTGTCTAAAAAAGGCGATCAAGTCCAAATGACAGATTTTCCACAATATGGCAAGTCCTTTTTTGCAAAGATGATTGAGAAATATTTGAAAGGTGAATACGGTTGGCCACAGGAATTGAGAGATCATCTTATAAAACATCCACCTGCTGAGAGGACAAGTTTTACTGCTGACAATAAGAGTGCGGGACGACTTGAGTCACGCCCCAATGAGGTTAATCCATATCTGACTTCCCTTCTTTACGCGGGAGATAGATGGGAGGCAAATAAACAAATGCACAAATGGCTGGAAGAAGGTAGTATAATTATATCTAATCGTTATGTCTGCTCAAATATGGCCCATCAAGGAGCAAAGATCTGTGATTCGGTAGAGCGAAAACAATTTTTTAAATGGATCGAGGAGCTTGAACATGAAGTTTACGGCGTCCCAAAGGCAGACCTGACTATTTTTCTGCATGTTCCGATAAAAATTTCTCAAGAGTTAATTAAAGCCCGATCAAGAGAATCAGAAGGGTTGAAATCAGAAGTGGATCTACACGAAAAAGATACAGAGTACATGAAGAGAGTTCGGGATACTTATCTTGAACTTGCAGCTGGTGATAGTAACTGGCACACTATAGAGTGCACAGAAAACAATCAATTAAAATCTAAAGAAGAAATTTCAGAAGAGATTTGGAATACGATAAATAAAATTTTACATTAGTTCTTTATAGCGCCTGCGCATAAACTCGACTCGCATAAAACATGCATACTGTGTATAGTATATTAATAGTTTACCAGTACCATATGAAGCGTTGCATGTGGCTTAATCTTCTCTAGAATGGAGTTTATGCGTCTGCTCTCTCTATATATTTAAAAGTTATAACGATTATTAATGACAGAAAAAATAATCTATTCTTGACATTTTATAAGGTAATCAACTACAATAGCAAGTTTATAGTTACAAAAACAAAACAAATATGTATTGAAGGGGGTTTTTTTGGAAAATATATTGAAAAAAGATATAAGGGCGGTTATAGATGAATATCCGGAAGTTGGGCGCATTTTGGAAGAATATAATATTGGTTGTGCCCCATGTTCTGTTGGAAGCTGTCTGGTTAGCGATGTCGTTGGGGTCCATGGCCTCGACCCACAAACAGAAGCTACTTTGATGTATAAAATAGAAAAAGCTGTTTATCCGGATAGAGATATTCCGGAACCGAAGGTAGACATGTCAAAGGTGGTACCGAAAGAGATAAATTATTCTCCTGCAGTAAAAAATCTTGTAGACGAGCATGTACTGATTAAACGGCTCCTGGCTTTAATTCCTACTATTACTGATTTTGTCGAGAACAGTGCGACGGTAGATAAAGAGCTGATTATGAATTGTATTGATTTCATACGAGGTTATGCCGATAAGTTCCATCATATGAAGGAAGAGGACATCCTTTTTAAATATGTTGACGAAAAGTCGGAGATAATTAAGGTTATGTACGAAGACCATGTTACCGGAAGGAACCATGTTAAAAATGTCGTCGAAGGTGCAGAGACGGGAAACAAGGCACAGATCAAAGAGCATTTACATGGATACAGAGATTTGCTGACTCAGCATATAAAAAAGGAAGATGAAATCTTATATCCATGGATAGAACGTCAAATGTCTGATAGGCAGATTGGCGAACTATTTCAGAGGTGTAGTGCGGCAGATGCATCTGTAGGAGAAGAGCTGCCGAAGAGATATGAAAAATTTATAATTGATTTAGAAGAAAAATTTGCAAAGGAGAATTAATAATGAGTGATTGCTGCCCAGGATCAAAAACAATGGATTTTAGTGACAGTGCGCAGGGCGAAGATGAAACAGGCGCACGCCAATCTCAGCTGAAACAGTGGCCTATCCAGTTACACCTGGTTTCTCCACAGGCACCTTATTTTCAAGAGAGAGATATTTTACTTGCCGCAGACTGTGTACCTTTTACTTTGGCAGATTTCCACAAGGACCACCTTAAAGGAAAAAGCCTGGCTATTGCCTGTCCAAAGTTGGATTCAGATCAGGAAATTTATGTGGACAAGATTGCTTCTTTAATTGATGACTCAAAGATCAATACATTAACAGTAATGATCATGCAGGTACCATGTTGTGGTGGATTATCTCAGATTGCAAAATCTGGTGCGGAAAAGGCTACACGTAAGATACCCGTTAAACAGGTTGTTGTAAGCGTTGAAGGCGGACAAATCTTATCCGAAGAATGGCTTTAAAGATTTGCACGATCGTTTAAATATTAAAAAACCCTGGGAGAATAAAATGTTTCCCAGGGTTTTTTAATTCACTTTCCTTGTACCGTTATCTTATTCAATAACGACATTATTATCTACACATCTATAATATCCCTCTCACATAACAACGACCTGATTACTCTCCACAATTTTCAAACAGTCAATATCTTCTAAATAATCTGGAAGATTAATTATTGAATTTTTTTTGATTAAATGGTAGTAACTTAGATTAAGAATTTCAACGAGTTGTCATTAATATTTACTGAAGATGGATGAATTTTCTTTTATAAAATGGATAAAAAGTAATCAAAAAAAAGACAGGAATGTTATCATTGGTATTGGTGACGATTGCGCGTCTATAAGGATTAATGATGAAAATATGTTTCTGGTTTCCACGGATATGTTGGTAGAAGGTACACATTTTGACTTGAAAAAAAATACGCCGGGAGAAATAGGAAGCAAATCAATTGCCTGTAGTATCAGCGATATTGCCGCTATGGGTTGTTCGGCAAAATACGCGGTGGTTTCAATCTGTTTTCCTCACGAGACTGAGACGGAATTTGCCAGAGAATTGTACCGTGGTATAAATAAAATGGCCGATGCCTTTAGCATTAAAATAATAGGTGGAGATATTGTCAGCGGCAAAAAAACACTTGTTGTCAATGTAACTATATATGGCAGAAATGAAGGATTAAAAACCATATCCCGCTCTGGCGCCAGGGCAGATGATGCTCTTATGATAACCGGCGAGTTAGGCGGTTCAATATTAGGAAAACACATCACGTTCAAACCTCGCTTGAAAGAAGGTCTGTTATTAAATAAAAAATTTAATATAAACTCTATGATAGATATTAGTGACGGTTTGGCGGCAGACCTTGGTCATATTCTTGAGGAGAGCAGAGTTGGCGCTATTTTATATGAAGATGAAATTCCAATATCTGAAGATGCAAAGGAGCTGGCACGCAAGACCGGGTTTTCAGCGCTTCATCATGCTCTTTACGATGGTGAGGACTACGAACTGCTTTTTACTCTTTCCGGTAGAGAGTCACAGAAACTTTTAGCATCCAAGTCTTTTCCTTCACGGTTGTCAAAGATTGGCTATATCGACAAGTCAAAGGGAATAAGAATTGTGGACACATACGGTAATCAAAAAAAATAAAACCAATAGGATATAAACATTTTAAATAAAACAAAAAATACCATTTCCAATAATTCCGTCTACATTGAAACCGGAAATATCGAGCAGACAATCGAACTTGGCAGCTTAGTAGGCTTCCTCCTTAAAGCAGGTGACGTAGTCGCGCTTTCAGGTCAACTTGGCGCTGGTAAAACACATTTCACAAAGGGAATCGCGAAAGGCCAGGGAGTGAAGGACATAAAAGCAGTCACAAGTCCGAGCTATGTTATTGTTAAGCAACATACTGGTAGGTTGCCGATTTATCATTTCGATGCATACAGGTTAAAATCAGCAGATGAAATGTATGAAATTGACTGTGTCGGGTTTTTCTGGGGAGAGGGGATATCAATTATTGAATGGGCTGAGAAAGTAATGGAATGTCTACCGGACGAGTTTATAAAAATAACAATTAATATTCTGGGTAAAACATCAAGAGGTATTAATGTGTCTTATCAGGGAGAAAGATACAGGAATTTTATGGAAGAGGTTAAGGAGAAGGTTAAGTGTCTAAAATAAAGGTTTTACCAGAAACCGTTGTAAATAAAATAGCTGCAGGTGAGGTCATCGAGCGTCCCGCGTCAGTTTTAAAAGAGCTGATTGAGAACGCTATTGATGCAGGTGCAACGCATATTGAGATACAACTGGAGGATGGTGGTAAAAAGCTTATAAAAGTTACTGACAATGGTATGGGGATGGATGGGGATGATGTCGAGATCGCGTTTTTAAGCCATGCCACTAGCAAGTTGAGAAGTGATGATGACCTTTTCTCTGTTGATACACTGGGTTTTCGAGGGGAAGCTCTTCCAAGCATAGGGGCAATTTCACAGACAAGAATCATCTCCCGAACAAAGGACGTATTTATTGGCTCAGAGATTCATATTGAGGGAGGAAATCTTGGTAAGATTAAAGAAATAGGAGCGCCAGAGGGTACGCAGATCGATGTACGAAATCTATTTTATAATACACCGGTCAGGCGTAAATTTCTCAAAAGCACTCAAACGGAAATGGCACATATTACAGAAATGGTTACAAGGTACGCGTTATCGTATCCAAATATCCATTTTAATGCTATTCATAACGGTAAAGATGTCTTAAACTTTCCAATTGCTAAAAACTTGAAGGAAAGGATAAATACCATTTTTGGAAAAGAAGTAGGTGGAAATCTTATTGAAATAAATTTAAAAGAACCTGATCTCTCTATATATGGTTATATCCTGCCACCAACCCATAATCGTCCAAATTCAAAGATGCAATTTATCTTTCTTAACGGAAGGTATATTCGAGACAATACAATATTTCACGCTATTAATGCCGCTTATCGAAACTTCATGATGTCCAGAAGATCACCCATTGTTTTTTTGCTTCTTCAGATTGATAGCAGAGAAGTGGATGTTAATGTACATCCAACGAAGATTGAAGTCAGATTTAAAAATACGGGATTTATCCATGATCAGCTACATGCGACAATACGTTCAGCCCTTATGCAGACAGAAGTCCACTCTTCATTTCAGGTAACAAGACAACAGAATCGCCCTGGTACCGAATCTGTTACTAAAGCTGCCAATACATTTGCGGGAGATGCTGAGGCGCAACACAGACAGGAAAAAGGCGTTTTATCGGATGAAAGAAAAGAGTCTGTGATTAAGTCTATGTCTGACTTCTTTTTGACGTCTTTAGACAAAAACAAGGAAGCACCATATCAGAAAAGCGAGCCTATACCGTCCGTCATGCTATCTTCAGAAGAGAAACCTTTATTCAAACAAGAAAGCAAGATCACCTCTTACATACAAATCCATAATTCATACATAGTTGAAGAAACTGCAGAGGGTTTAAACATAATTGATCAGCACGCTCTGCATGAAGTTGTCCTTTACCACGAAATATGGGAACATATTAAATCATCAAAACTTGCAATACAAAAACTGTTAATCCCAGAGTTAATAGAACTGGCACCCCGTGATTTTGTTACAATTATGGGCCTTAGAGAGAAGTTTGAAACTTTAGGTTTAGAAATAGAAGAATTTGGAAAAAGTACAATAGCAGTTCGCACACATCCTCAAATATTGAAAAATCTGGATTTTCATGCACTTATTCAAACGGTTTTAGAAGAAATTGATAGTGATGAAGTTAAAAGTGAAACAGATAATATTTTGAGAAAAATCGTCCAGGTAATGGCATGTAAAGGTGCTGTCAAAGCAGGCCAGCGGCTTGCATCACAAGAGATCCAGTCGCTTTTAGAACAGAGAACAGACAATATAGTTACCGGTTTTTGCCCACATGGGCGCCCCACAGCGCTTGAATTTAAAATATCAGAACTTGAAAAACAATTCAAAAGAATCTAGTAAAAATTTTTCATATATAGTTAAACTTGAATTTACGATATATAGTATATTTTAAACGTGACAATTACAATATATAGTAATTACAGAACGTTTTTCATAAGGCTTTAATAATCATGATGTTAACTTTTTACTTGACGGTTTACAGGATTATCTATAGTATAGCACGTTTATAAATATTATAACATTTTATCGTGAATGGAGTTGGGTTTCTTATGGCAAAGATTCAGATTTCTGAAAATGAGAGCTTGCGTGAGGCAATTAGAAGATTTAAAAAGATGTGTGACAAAGAGGGTATTATAAATCAATCAAAACGTTATGCTTATTTTGAGAAGCCGTCTGATAAACGTCGACGTGAAGCGAGCAGGAGAATTAAAAACATTAAGAAGGCACAGAATCCAAACGCAAATATTGTTTAACTTATAAATTTTGCAAATTATATGTGATTCGCATGAGCTTTTTAAAGCCAGGAAAACCTTTCATCATATCTAGTTCTGTAAATCTATATAAAATATTACCATATAGATGTCACTTCCATAATTATTTATCGATAATGAAATCTTCTTTTTTTCTTTCCACCAAGACATTTTTTAAGTAATTCGCGTTTAGTAACTTTTCTTCTCGGGCGCTCAACTTATTGATAAAAAATACAGTATTAAGTCGGATGGTGAAAACAGTATAAGACTTGAAAATACAGGCGAATACCCTTTTTCCTTTGACACTAAATCTCTACCTGATAGATTATATAGATGACTACTGTCACTACTCAGAAAACATGGTTAATAACACATAGATACTTTCCTTTCAGTTCCTATTTACGGGAAAAATTTTCAGTTAAGGTTCATAAAGTTTCAATTCATGCCGGTTTTACATGTCCAAACAGAGATGGATTGGTGGGGGTTGGCGGGTGTACTTACTGTGCTAACGAAAGTTTTAGCCCAAACGTGCGAGAAACCATCTCACCCATAACTGAACAAATTGAAAAAGGCGTAAAATATTTAAAAAAAAGATACGGTGCTGAAAAATTTATTGCTTACTTTCAAGCGTTCACAAATACATATGCAGATGTTGATACGCTAAAGGCCCGATATGATGAAGCGTTGTCGAACAAAGAGGTAATTGGGCTCTCTATCGGGACCAGGCCTGACTGTATTACGGACGAAATACTGGATCTTATTTATAGTTATACTAAAAAATATCATGTATGGGTTGAATATGGTATACAGTCAATTCACGACCATACTTTGCAGGTAGTAAATCGTGGGCATGATTACAAGTCATTCGAAGATGCTATTATGCTCACGAAAAAAAGAGGTAATATAAAAATATGTGCTCATGTAATTCTTGGTCTTCCCGGAGAAGATCGCAACGATATGATGGAAACCGCACGAACAGTTTCCGCTATGGGTATTGATGGGATTAAGCTCCACCATCTGTACATTGCCAGGAACACTGCAATGGCTGATGATTACATTAAGGGCAAAATTAAGACGTTGAAAATGGAAGAATATGTTTCACTTGCCTGTGACTTTTTAGAAATAATTTCTCCGGATATAGTTGTACAGAGATTAGTTGGTGATACACATGGGGATTTCTTAATTTCACCCATATGGAATACAACCAAGGGTGAGGTTTTTGCTGCAATTACCAATGAATTAAAACATCGCAATTCATATCAAGGTTCAAAATACACACCACCGTTCTCTGCGTTGCCGCAAGTATAAGGGCTTTATCCTTTTTTACAAAGACGCAATAATACTTGACATGGTAAAGTTTGGACAGATATAATTTCTGAATGCGGGCGTAATTCAGTGGTAGAATACCAGCTTCCCAAGCTGGGTGTCGTGGGTTCGAATCCCATCGCCCGCTCTTTATGCAAACAATGATTCTATTTAAAGGGAAATGATAACTTGAGAAATTCTTCTGCAACAAAAACAATCAGCGGTTTTATGATTCTGTTTCTAATCATAATTTTTCTAACAGGATGTGCTGCAAATAACAGAACAGACATGTACCCCCCTGCAAAATTAAAAAATGAATTAAATTCATTAAGATCAAATGCAATTACTAATAAAGCATCAAGATATACAATTAAAAAAGGCGATACTATATGGCGGGTAGCCCATAATCATGGAATTTTACCTGATACTATTATCAAAGTTAATAATATCAAAAATGTTGAAAATATAAAACCCGGACAACAAATAATTATACCTGCGGGTGTTGCTACCGGGAAAATCGCTTCTGCACGGAAAGCGCCAACCTATACCAGGAAATTAAATGAAACATTCCAATGGCCTTTACGGGGTAAAGTATTGTATGGTTTTGATAAATGGATAGATGGCTATAAAAACAAAGGCATCGATATACAGGCGGTTAACGGGCAGGCAGTTAAGGCATCAAAAAGCGGTGTGGTCGCATTGACATCGGAGACACCTGATGGATGGGGCAAGGTTGTTGTACTTCAACATGATGACGGCTCATACACATGGTATGCTTATAACTCCAAAGTCCTTGTGAAGAAAGGAAACCGCGTTCACCAGGGGCAGAGAATTGCAGAGGCCGGTAGTACAGGAAAAGCGCAACAAGACAAACTCCATTTCAAAATATTTTTGCGTGGAGTACCGGTAAACCCAATGTCTCATTTACGGTAAGGAGCTATATATGAAAAATATCTGGGCGCCCTGGCGTAAGGAATTTATCTTGAGCGAAAAAGAAAAAGATTGTTTTTTCTGTGAGGCGATAAAAGCTGATCAAGACCGGAAAAGTCTGGTTTTGTACAGAGGTAAGGAGTGCTTCTGTATTCTAAACAAATATCCATATAATAATGGTCATTTAATGGTAGCCCCAAACCTGCATAAAGACGATCTGTCGAAACTAAGCAATACGGAGATGCTGGAATTTATGACATTAACACGAGATGTGAAGGATATCTTGAGTAAAAAAATGAATCCGGATGGTTTCAATTTAGGGATTAATATTGGCAAAGATGCCGGCGCCGGTGTTTTAGGCCACATACACTTGCATATAGTCCCAAGGTGGCAAGGTGACACAAACTTTATGCCAGTCATTTCTGACACAAAAGTTGTCCCACAATCACTCGATGAGTTGTATACAGAGTTGAAAGATTGTTTTTAATTGAAAAGATGTTTTCACTTGGCAGATTCCTTAAAATAGGATAACAATTAATATCAATTTTTAAGAACAATATTGAAGAACTGTTTTTAATTTCCTGCATTAGAATTTTGCAATTTGGAAGGATAGCGGTTGGCAAGCGAAAACCCTTCCACTACATCTGCATTTAATTTGCACAACTTTGAGTAAATATCATGCTGACAAGAGAAGAGTTGGAAAAAAGGGAAGATAGTTCTCTCGCGCCATATGCGATGAAAAGTATGCATACGCATGGGAGAGTGCATCCGGAGGATGAACATCCATATCGAAGTGTTTATCAAAGAGATAGAGACAGGATTATCCATTCCACTGCTTTCCGGAGATTAGAATATAAAACACAGGTGTTTGTAAATCATGAGGGTGATTACTACCGCACACGACTTACCCATTCAATAGAAGTCGCTCAGATTGCCAGGAGTATATCAAGGGCATTATGTTTAAATGAAGACCTTTCAGAGGCAATAGCCCTGGCACACGATCTGGGCCATACGCCATTCGGTCACTCAGGAGAAGACGCGCTCAGAATATTGATGAGGGACCATGGAGGATTTGAACATAACGTTCAGGGTTTACGTGTTGTTGATATCCTGGAAAAGCGATATTCACAATTCTCCGGCTTGAACCTTTCATGGGAGGTTAGAGAATCGATTGCAAAGCACAAATTACTATCGGATGATCCAAATGTTATTAAGTTTGATTTAAGTAAACAGCCTCTTCTTGAAGCAAAGATTGTGGACATTGCGGACTCTATAGCTTATGACAATCACGATATAGATGACAGTTTAAAAGCAGAACTGATTACGGAAAGCGGCCTGGAAGAGGTAGAATTATGGAGATACGCAAAAGAGAAGGTCGGAGAGCAGTACAACAATCTTACGAAAGAGATGGAAAATATACATACCATCAAATATCTAATCGACATGGAAGTGACTGATTTGATTACTCATACACAGCAAATGATTGAAAAGATGAAAATAGAAACGACTGATGATGTCCAGAAATGTAAAGAGAGATTAGTATCCTTTTCACCAGATATATCTAAAAAGAAGCTTGAATTGCAGGAGTTTTTACAGGAAAACGCATATAATCATTATAGAGTTGTGCGAATGGCCGATAAGGCAAAGCGGTTCGTGGAAGAGCTGTTTAATGCATTTATTGAAAATCCTATGCAACTCCCACCTGAGTACCAGAAATGGATTGAGGAAGCAGGGCTTTACCAGGGTGTTTGTGACTATATAGCAGGAATGACGGACAGGTTTGCTCAAGACGAGTATTTAAAACTTTTTTATCCTTATGAAAGGGTATGATGGAAGCAGATGTTTCTGTAATAATGCCTGCGGCAGGACTCAGTCTCCGGATGGGAGCCGGTGTCAGAAAACCATTTATAATGATAGGTGAAAAACCTATCTTTTTTTATACACTGGAAAAATTCTGTAAACTGGAAAGAGTAAAAGAGATTATTTTTGTTGTGAATGAAAAGGACCGGTCAACGGTGATTGAAAAATGGTCGGACGCGCTTAAGGAATACAAAGTAACTAAAATTGTTACGGGAGGCGAACGCAGAATGGATAGTATCTATAACGGGCTTTCTCATTTAGATCCCGACACTGAAATAGTCCTGATACATGATGCTGTGAGGCCGTTGGTTAAATCAGGTGAAATTGAGGCTGTTATTAAAAGTGCGGAGGAAAAAGGCGCTGCCATTCTTGCAAGCCCTATGAAGTTGACTGTGAAACAAGTCAACTCAAATCTTGAAATCATTAAAACCATCCCCCGGCATGATCTATGGATGGCACAAACACCTCAAGGCTTTAAAAGAGATCTGCTGGTTAATGCTTATGATGGGGTTAAGGGTACAAATGAAGAATTTACCGATGACGCGGAGGTGGTTGAAAAAGCCGGGCATACAGTAGGGATTGTTTCAGGGAGCTATGATAATATTAAAATCACAACACGCGAGGATTTAAAGCTGGCAGAATCACTGTTGGTAAAATGTTAAAGAACATTTTTGTACTCAAGGATTCAAAAAAAAATAACAGGCATATTGAACACCAACCGCTTGACTTGACCCAGCCTCATGTCTGATATTGGCGGCTCCTGCCCCTTATAATAATCCTCTTTTTATATAACCGAAGTTCGACAAATTATTCTCAAAAAAGGGCAAATCAAGCAAAAAACAGTAGAAATCTGTTGTAAGTTCTTTGTTTGTATGCCTGAGAGATGCTGACGTCTATTTCAATCAGGAAAATGACTATTTGCGCAAAGGACAGTATGATCTGGCAATCAGTAATTATTGCAAGCAAGGAAAATATTGTTCGGGGATGCTGGCTTGACAAACGAGGTATTTCGAAAACTATTATAGGTACTATGCTAAAAAAGAGTGGCCTTTTCAGATTAAAATTCTTTCAATAATTTCTTTTTTTTGTAGTCGTAATCTTCGTCAGTTATGAAACCTTCATCCCTCAATTCCAGATATACGGCCAAGATATCTTTAATATTCTTTTTCTTTTCACCGTCATCATGCTCTTCCAGCAGGTCTCTTTTCTTATGATCGTAATCGGTATCACTGATAAATCCGGCCTCTTTCAGCTTGCGAAGATCATTAAATTTATCTTTTATACTCTTTTCCTGTTTCTGGCCAAGGATCAATGCCTTTCTGAGTTCATAGTCTTTTCTGGTAATAAGTCCGGAAGATTCCAGTTCTTTCAGCTCGAGAAGCTGGTCTTTAATACTCATTCTTGGTAGTACCACTTGAGTGGGGCTATTTGAAATGGTTTCACCGGGATTAGCTACTTCTGGCTCTTCAGTAAGTGTTGCTTTTTTCCCATAGTCTTCTTTTTTTACAAAAGCATCTTCCTTTAAATCTATAATTAACCAATTTTCATGCCCTTTCCTAAATTTCTGGTCAGGACGCGGAATTAATCGCCAGAATGGGTTTTTCCTTATACTGAAAGGATCAATAAATGTAGTTTCATTTCTATTTAATATTATTGTATCATCTGAATTTTTATCTTCCAGCTCTTCATAATGTATTCTTGAGAACACAACATTTAATTTATCCTTAATGATGAATAATCCGAAAATGGTGTATAATTCCGATTTCATGAAACGTTTCCCTTTAGTGTAGTTTGAACAAACTAATATGTATTGCGATGGAGATGCCTTTGTAAAAGCATCTGTTATGTGGGGTGCTAAATTCAATAATTCACTCTCCAGAAACACATTCTTTTCTTTACTTAAACCGGTAAGGGCTTTTTCTTTAAAATAAATAGATGCAAGGGCGCTTGACAACGTATCTTTGTTCAAATATTTGGGATGTTCAAGAAATGTCTTTGCAGAGCCCTTAGTACTTTTTACTTCTTCAAGCCTTATATACGTCTTGCCTTGATTATATAAATTGTCGCTCTGGCCTTTAACTTGATTATCCTTGATAAAAGAATTCAAATCCAGATTTGTGCAGCCAATTGTTATAGATAAAACAAAAAATAATAAAATATGTTTAAAACTCATTCAAAAGGTCCTTTTTTTTCAATTCATAATCTTCTTCTGAAATTAATCCTTCATCACTGAGTACTTTTAATTCTCTCAGTTTGTCTCTTACATCTTGATATTTCTGCTTCTCTTCAATGAAGTTATTGCTGGTCCTTACCTTTCTTTCAATAGATCTTGTTCGACCACCTGTCTGAAGAGAATTTTCATTTACCTTATCAACTGCCTCACCACGACCGGTGACACCATACAAATTACTACTCAAATCTATAATGAGCCAGTTTTGATGTCCCGGCGCAAACCGTTGTCCTTCCATCGGAATAAGGTTCCAGCGACCACTCCTCTTAACTTCAAACGGGTCCTTAAACTTACTCTTATTACTTTTTCTAAATGACCTTCCATCAGATATACTTTTTTTATTTAGAATATCGCTAAATACAATGTTGAGCTCGTTATTTGAAATAAACATACTAAAATAACTTTGAGCATCAGCCAAAAGTACCTTGTCAGAAGTAGAAAAAACTAAAATATCCTGAGAATCATTGGCCATTGAAAACGCACTAATGATTGGAGGTATAATATTCTGTAGCTCTTCCTTTTTATATAATTGCTTTTTCCCTTTGCTACCCAAAATTATTGATTTCTGTGTATAATAAATGGACGAAAGGATATTCGCCAGCCCACCTCCTGTAAAATAATAGGGATGATTATAGTTTTTCTTTATCACATCTCCGTTTTCATCAATTTCTTCCCGTATCTCGACAGAAGCATTATGATCATCGACCGTTGCACCTACTATATTACTTTTTTTATAAGTCTTTTTATTAAATGAATTAAATGTGTCGCAGCCAAATACAAGAGAGAGCAACAGAAGTAAAGGTATAAATTTAAATGAAAAATATTGTTTCATAGAATTAAGTCCTAACAAAATTTATCAATTGCTTCTGCCAGAGAAGAGACCTCGGCCATTTTAAGAGATTCTGTTTTTGAAGAGTTTTTGGAATTATCTTTTGGAATTATCGCATTTTCAAACCCAAGTCTGGCCGCTTCTTTTATCCTGCTATCAAATTGACTCACTCCTCTTACTTCGCCGCCTAAGCCCAACTCACCTATTATGATAGTGTTACCGGGTATTGTTACATCCTTATAACTGGATGCGATTGCGATTGCAATTGCAAGATCTGCCGCCGGTTCATCTATTTTTACACCGCCAACAACATTTACAAAGATATCATATCCTCCCAGAAGAAGCCCCGTTCTTTTTTCCAACACTGCTATAATCATAGTCACTCGATTATGATCAACGCCGGTTACTTTACGTCCCGGCATTCCAAAGCTCGACCTGGTTACCAATGCCTGTACTTCTACTAGCAGAGCCCTTGTGCCTTCAATACATGAAATGATTACAGCGCCTGAGCTTAAGCTATGCGTTCTTGAGAGGAATATCTCTGAAGGGTCTTTAACTTCTCGAAGCCCATTCTTACACATCTCGAAGATCCCTATTTCATTTGTTGACCCATAGCGATTTTTCACAGCTCTGAGTACTCTGAACGACATAAATTTTTCGCCTTCAAAGTACAATACTGTATCAACTAAGTGCTCCAAAACCTTGGGCCCGGCAATCATCCCTTCTTTGGTAACATGTCCAACCAGAAAAATAGATGAATCCGTTTTTTTTGATATTTGTATCAGTTCATTAGCACATTGTCTGACTTGCGAAACTGTTCCCGGTGATGATTCAAGGTCTGGCTTGAACACAGCTTGCACTGAGTCGATTATAACGAGCTTGGGTTTGAATTTTCTGATGTGTTCAAGAATAACATTTAAATTGTTTTCTGCAACCAAAAAAATATTATTCGATGTGACATTGAGCCTGTCCGCACGCAATTTTATCTGCGCGGTTGATTCTTCTCCTGTTACGTACAAAGACAGGTAGTCCTGTTCACTGAATTTCTGGCATACTTGTAATAAGAGCGTTGATTTCCCAATTCCCGGTGTACCGCCTATCAAAATTGCGGAACCCGCGACAATACCACCACCAAGAATCCTATCAAACTCTTCGATGTAAGTATGAGTTCTGAGCTTACTAACCGACTTTATATCTGAAATAGAGACGGGGTTTTCAATATCATATTCCGGAAGGGGGTGTGTAAATGCAGATTCATTTATCTCTTCTGTCATTGAATCCCACTCTTCACAACCAGAGCATCGACCTACCCACTTATTCGTTTTCCATCCACATTGCCTGCAGACAAAAATAGTACTGAATTTTGCCATAGTATGAAGCTAAAAAACAATAAAAAAGGGGCTTGGCAGCCCCTTTTTTATACCCAATTTGCGCAATTAGTATTGATTATTTACTGTCTAAACCACTTGCAACTAACTCTTCCTTAACCGTCACTTCCTCAAAAAGCAATTCATTTTCACCTAATTTAACCTCTATAGAATCACCATCTTTAAACTTACCTTTTAAGATTTCTTCAGAGAGAGGGTCTTCTATTAAACGTTCTATGGATCGATGTAGTGGTCTTGCTCCATAATTTGGTTTATGGCTTTTGTCAATAAGGAAATCAGATGCTTCCTGCGTTATTGTAAGAGTTATGTTATAGTTATCAAGCCTTGAACGTATGCTTTCTAATTCAATTGCGACAATCTTTCTCAAATCCTCTTTTGCAAGATCTTTAAATACTGCGATATCGTTTATCCTGTTAATAAACTCCGGGCGGAAATGCTTTTCAACCGCTTCTAAAAGTTGCTCTCGAACCGCTTCATAAGATTGTTCACCGGTTGCATTTTTGAATCCAAGTGACGATGTGTTTTTAATTATATCACTACCAATGTTTGAAGTCATAATTATGATTACGTTTCTAAAATCAATATGACGCCCAAAGCTGTCTGTTAATTTGCCTTCCTCCATAACCTGTAACAACATGTTAAACACATCTGAATGGGCCTTTTCTATTTCGTCCAGAAGCACCACCGCATAAGGTCGTCTTCTAATTTTCTCAGTTAACTGCCCTCCCTCTTCAAAGCCGACATAACCCGGAGGTGCGCCTATCAATCGTGATACATTATGTTTCTCCATGTACTCGGACATGTCTATTTGAATCAGCGACTCTTCTTCTCCAAACAAAGATTTAGCCAATGCTTTTGAAAGCAGAGTTTTACCAACTCCAGATGGTCCTATGAAGATAAAGCTGGCGCTTGGTCTGTTTGGGTTCTGTAAACCTGCCCTTGACCTTCTCACTGCCTTTGCTACTGCTGTTATAGCATTCTCCTGTCCAATTACCGTTTTTCGAAGTTCTTCCTCAAGATTAAGCAATTTCTTTGCTTCTTTAGCCTCCATACGTTTGAGAGGTATGCCAGTCATAGTTGAGACGACTTCTGTAATTATAGCCTCATCTACCGTACCGTCTACCTCCGTAGAATTTTCACGCCACTCTTTTTCTACGTCACTTTTTTTCTTTTTCAATTTGTCTGCTTTATCTCGAAGCTTCGCTGCTCTTTCAAAATCTTGTAATGCCACAGATTCATCCTTCTGCTTCTCCAAATCTCCAATCTCTTTTTCTATATGCCTTAAATCCGGAGGATGTGTAGTTGCCTTCAATCTTACACGAGCGCCTGCTTCATCGATAACATCGATTGCTTTATCAGGCAGGAACCTTCCTGTAATATACCTTGTAGCATATTCTGTTGCTATTTTTATTGCCTCATCTGTTATTTGGACCTTATGGTGTGCTTCATACCTGTCCTTTAAACCTTTTAATATTTCAACGGTTTCTTCTTTCGAAGGAGGCTCGACAACTACCGTCTGAAATCTTCTTTCGAGCGCACCGTCTTTCTCAATATATTTCCTGTATTCATCGAGAGTGGTTGCACCGATACACTGTATCTCTCCTCTGGAAAGGGCCGGCTTCAGGACATTAGACGCGTCAATCGCTCCTTCCGCCCCTCCTGCACCGACAAGTGTATGAAGTTCGTCTATAAAAAGAATTATGTTTTTAGCTCTGCGGACCTCTCCCATTACGGCTTTAATTCTCTCTTCAAATTGACCGCGGTATTTTGTTCCCGCAACCATCATTGCCAAATCCAGGGCAACTATTCTTTTTTCACGCAAAAGCTCCGGGACCGCTCCGCTTATCACTGCTTGCGCTAATCCTTCTACTATGGCCGTTTTTCCTACTCCGGCCTCACCTATTAAAACCGGGTTATTTTTTGTTCGACGACTTAATACCTGTATCAAACGTTCGATAATAGACTGCCTGCCAATAACGGGGTCTAATGTCTGTTCCTTCGCCTGCAAGGTCAGATCACGACCGAAGGAATCAAGTGCAGGCGTCTTTGACTTGCCTTTTTTTTCATCTTTTTCTTTAGTGCCCTGTGTTGTTTCAGTCCCGAGAAGCTCAATTACTTCTTCCCTGACACCTTCCAGTTTTACGCCTAGATTCAGTAAAACCTGCGCCGCGACACCTTCGCGTTCCCTGAGTAGTCCAAGTAGTTGATGTTCTGTCCCTATGTAGTTATGCCCCATAGTTTTTGCCTCTTCCATAGCGTATTCTAACACCTTCTTTACCCTTGGAGTAAAAGGCAACTGACCAACAGAAACAAGATCGGGCCCTGCCTGGACTATCTTTTCGACCTCCATACGTATCTTTTTCAAATCAATGTCTAGATTTTGTAATACATTTGCCGCCACACCACTACCTTCTTTTACCAAACCAAGTAATATATGTTCTGTCCCTATATATTCATGATTAAATCTTTTTGCTTCCTCTCTGGCAAGCGCCATCACTTTTCTCGCCCTATCGGTAAATTTATCAAACATTTTTAACCACCTTTTTTTTATAAACCTTCAAGCCTCTTCCTTACGTAAGAGGCCCTGATAACATTTCTTTGTGCGGAATCCAGCTCACAGCCCTGCAGTTTTTGTAAATGTGCCGGAAGAGTCAGGACAAAGAGTTCGTTGAGCGTTTGCATTTCAATATCATCGATCATACCGATATTGACACCCATACGGACCTGTGAGAGTAATTGTAGTATCTCTTCAGACGTAATCATTCGAGCTGCCTTCAGCATACCATATGACCGCCAGATTCTATCTTCTAACTGGTCTTTACTTTCTAAAACCAAAGCCTTTCTGGCCATTCTTTCATAACTTGTAATTCGCGGTATCACACTTTCAATTATTGATAATATTTCCTTCTCTGATTTCCCAAGGGCAAACTGGTTTGAAATCTGGTATAAATCACCGGAAACCTTAGTACCCTCTCCATATAAACCTCTTACTACTAAACCAAGTTTGCCAACCGCATTAAAAACCTTTTCAATATGTTTTGTCATGCCAAGCGCAGGGAGGTGTAACATGACAGAAACCCGCATACCAGTACCAACATTTGTCGGACATGCAGTCAGGAACCCAAATTTTGATGAAAATGCGAAATTCAAACTTTCCCCCAGAATATTGTCAATTTCATCAATTGTGTCCCATGTGTTTTTCAGCTCGAAACCTGAACGGATTACCTGGATCCTGAGGTGGTCTTCTTCATTAATCATTAAGCTGACCGTTTCCGATTTTCCAAACGCAACACCTCTTTCTCCCTCCCCTTCGGCATGCTCTTTGCTGATCAAGTGTCTCTCTACCAATAATAACTTATCGACCGCAGTTGCCTGGTTCAAATTTACATATGAGACATCCTGCGCTATATCGCGTTCAATTATCGTTCTTCTCAGCAAAGCTTCTATCTCTTGTCTTTGTTTCAAATTTGCACGGGACAGAAAAGGATATCCTGCAATATTTCTCGCCAGACGGATCCTGCTGCTGATTACAATGTCAGATTCCTTGCCGGTTCCCCTTAGCCACTCACCGGTATTGTCATAAAGATCTTTAATCTCCATCTTCAACATTCCCTGAAAGTTCATAAATTCTATCTCTTAATTCTGCCGCCTTTTCGTAATTTTCTCTTTCCACTGCATCGTTTAATTCTTTACGTAATTGGATTAGTTCGTTTTTCTTAACAATCTCCGTACCCGCATTTGCAGGCACTTTACCCACGTGCTGAGAACTGCCATGCATCCTTTCAATTAGAGGTAACAGCCCCTTCTTAAATACATTATAGTCCATGGGGCAACCAAGACGGCCTTGAGATCTAAATTCCAGATAAGAGAGTCCGCATACAGGGCAGGTTGTTTTTGACATTTCCCTTATTTCGGGTGATACCTGGTTAATAAGGCTTGTTAAAATATCAGATGGGGATGGTGCTTTCGGAAAATGATTTGTAACATTTTGCGCACAGTCCTCACAGAAATGTCTCTCTTTCTTTTCATCCTCTATGATTTCTGTGAGATGTACTGTTGCCAATTTTTTATTACATGACTCGCATTTCATTAGTAAGTATCTTCCCCCCTCCTAACAGTTCTTATTTTTTTGTCCATTTAAGTAGTTCTGTGACCTCTGCAAGAGAAGTCTTCCCTTGAGAAATTTCTTCGCGTAATCTGTTTTCTCTTTCCAGCCAATCCATTGCGTAGTTAGCCATCTCTTTTGCTTCACGCTTTGGTAAAACGATCAGGCCATCACTATCACCTACGACCCAGTCACCATTATTTATTGTAATGCCTGAAATATTTATAGGAACACCTATTTCACCAAAGCCTTTAGGCTCTCCTGCGTTCGGCATAACCAGTTTTGCAAATACGGGAAATTGTAATTCCCTGACTTCGCCACTGTCACGTACTGCTCCGTTTATGACTGCCCCCGCAAGTCCCTTCTGTTTTGCGCTAAGTGTTGCAAGCTCTCCCCAAACAGCAGGGCCCACACCTCCAGCATCAACAACGATAATATCTCCTTCTTCCGCAATGTCTATCGCCTCAACCGGCTTTGCCCAGTCACCAGGATATGTTCGAACAGTTACAGCCCGCCCGACCATTTTTGTTTCTGAACCTATACAGTTCATCCCGGCGATTCCCTTCAGACGATGTCTGCCGTCTGATATATTTGCGGTAGAAACCCTCTCTAATATTTCACGGATATCATCACTTGAAGTTCTTTTATAGAGAACCTCCGCAACTTTCTCACGGGTTGATATAGCATTTTTTATTTTTTCTGTAGCAATCTTTATGTTAGGCGCCTTGCAAATTGAACCGCCTACCACTATTATTTTTGCACCCGCATTTACCGCATCAACAACTGTTTCAGAATTAATTCCTCCTGCAACAGCAACTGGGATACTGGCCTTAGAACAAATTTCTTTCAACTTTTCGAAAGGAAGGTTCCCATGCATCTGTTCATCGATTGCGGTGTGAACACCTATAATATCCGCACCCCATTTTTCAACATCTATTGATCGGGAAACAGAGTCAGTAACCCCAATGAGGTCAACTTCAACTTTTATCCCGTAATTTTTACCCGTATTTATACACTCTTTTATTGTAGCGTCTGTGGCGCATCCCATTACTACGGCGATGTCTGCTCCCGCCTTTGCAGCCGTTTCCATTTCCAGGCGACCCGCATCCATTGTTTTCATATCAGCTACTATCGTCGTCGAAGGAAATTCTTTCCGCAACGCCCTTATAGAATCCAACCCTTCACTTTTAATCAGGGGAGTGCCTGCCTCAATCCAGTCGACTCCAGAGCCAACCGCTTCCCTGGCCACATTGATTGCGCGTCTTAAGTTTATAAAATCTAAAGCTATTTGGAGGATAGGAGTGTCTAAATTAATATTCACTTATGGTTTGTAAAAGAACGGATTATATATAATATGCGGCAGCGCATTTTTCAGACTCCCATGTCTTAACTTTGGCTACAAATATTTCGGGAGGTAACTGCTCGCTCAAGTTGTCATATATTACCTTTGAAACATTTTCTGTTGTTGGATTCTCCTCTTTAAACTCACTCAACTCATTTAAATAAGAGTGATCAAAGCGTGAAAGAATTTCTTCAAGTCTCTTTTTAATATCCTTGAAGTCCATGACCATCCCCAATTCATTGAGTTTTTCTGCCTTTAGTGTAACTTCTACCCTCCAGTTATGTCCGTGTAATCTTTCACACTCTCCATCATAAGCACGTAAATTGTGAGCTCCGGCAAATGTTTTTTCGACAACTAATTCATACATATTTAGAAAACCAGTACACTTCTTATCGGCAGAAAATACTATTTGTTTAACTATTAATTCTACTTCGCTTAAAATTAAAGTCAAGCGTTTTTTAAAGCCTGCAATCAGTCAAATGGGCAATTTAGAAGGTAATCTTTTTTATCGATAAAACCTCAATGATGCAGCTAAAAACAGTATTACAAAGACCAATATCAGCGCAAATGCCTGTAATATTTTCTTATATACAGGCGGTTTTACTAAACATGAACAATCTTCTTCAGTTTTGTCTTCTTTAATGAGAAAGGCATTAACGCCGTAAATAATAAAGAGGCACACTGCGAGTAAAATCTTAATCCGAACTAATACCTTATATCCCGACTTTAAGTGTTCTTCAGTAACCGACATGATACCGTCAATTGAATTAAATATTCCTGTAATAATAAGTACCCCTATCAGCATCCCCACATAAATACGAAATCTATCATGGACACTATTGGAAAATGCCCCTATCCCTGAAACAGATGAGCTCCTCCCCAAAACAGGCCGTAATATCGCCACAAGAAATATCATCCCGCCAGCCAGAAGGGCCGCGGCAGAGAGATGAAGCCAATGGTTAATTATAATTAATTTATAAAGCATCATGTTAAATCTCCGTTAAAATATATCCGCTAATTTCACGCTCGCCTGCCGGACAGGCATCAATTCACACTAATTAAATTTTGCAATCATTCATTCACAAACAAGCGCGGTCCCTCTTTCAAGGTGCCGGTTTTCTTGATGCAATCCATTGTACAATAGTTTGTCATACTATTACAACACTGTTATTTTTTCCATGAACCAGGTAGTTGATTTTCATTAGAATGCATGCTAGAATTACAAAACAAATTATTAAAAAGGATTATAACATGAAGGCGAAAGAACGTGACTACTATGAGGTATTAGGGGTAAGTAATAATGCAACCAATGACGAGTTGAAAAAAGCATACAGGAAGCTCGCCATCAAATACCATCCGGATAAAAATCCGGGAGACAAAGAATCTGAACGAAAATTCAAGGAAGCCGCAAATGCATATGAGGTGTTGAGTAACCCTGAAAAGAGAAGGATGTATGACTTGAGGGGACAAGCGGGACTTGATGATATGGGCTTTCATGGTTTTGAAAGCAGTTCCGACATATTCAGTAGCTTTGGAGATATTTTCGGAGATATATTCGGCAAGCGATTTCATCGTGGAAAAACCGGACCCCAGCAGGGACAAGATCTCAGATACGAAATGAAAATTTCTTTTACCGATGCGGCGTTAGGAGGCGAGAAACAGCTCAGGCTTACAAAGAGTGAAGCTTGTGATGCCTGCAAAGGAACGGGCGACAGAAATGGAGCGTCAACAGTATGTCCTCAATGTAATGGCACCGGACAGATAAGCAGACAGCAACAACCTGGTGGTGGTGGTTTTTTTTCTATTAGTAGCCCTTGCCCTAATTGTAACGGTTCCGGCAGGAAGGTTAGTAGTCCATGCAATACTTGTAATGGTAAAGGAAGGGTGCAAAAACCCAGATCTTTGTCAGTTAAAATACCGCCCGGCATTGAGGACAGTTCCACATTAAGGCTTTCCGGTCAGGGAGAAGCTGGTACCAGGGGTGGAAGAGCGGGAGACCTGTATATACATGTTAAAATCGCTTCACACCCATATTTTGAGAGAGAGGGACTGAATATTCGATACAACGCGCATGTACCATTCACCAAAGCGGCATTGGGAGGAGAAATAGAGGTCCCAACCTTAAGCGGGAAAGCAACATTAAAGATCCCTAAATGCACACAATCCAATCAAATGTTAAGGATGACAGGACAGGGGGTCAAGACGAAAAGTGGGGAAAAGGGTAGCCAGTTAGTAAGGATAATAATAGAAATGCCAAAGAAACTGTCTGAACGCCAGGAAGAGCTTCTCAGGGAGTTGGAAACACTTGAGCATAATTAAAATGCATCACACCTTGATCTAGGAAAGGTGACCCTATTAACTTATGGTTTTTTAAAATTACATGCTTAAATATTTTGTGATTATAGCTTTGAAAACCCGCAAACTAACTCATCAGAACGTTCGTCAGATGGATATGTATGTTCGTATGTTTGATGATCTGAAGCGAAGTGATGGCGACATCCAACAATTTGAATGATCCTTTGTATCGTATGACAAAAGTGAAAGACAATATTCTCACGCAAAGCCGCAGAGGTTGCTAAGAACGTGAAAAGTGAATTATGGTCCATAAATATCCGTAGGTTTTCCCGGCAGTCTTATCCTTTGGGTTCTTTGCCGCTTTGCGTGATGATAAAAGTCCGTCAGTAGAATGCTAATTTAGTAACCGGCCTCTACCTTTACTATCTCCCTGTACGCCTTTATGAATGACGAGGTTTTTTCCCTGGTCCATTCCGGAATTATAAGTATCGTTGCAACTCTTGGAAAACCGGGATGAGGAGTGTGCGGTCCTGGGGTTTCTCCGGTGGTAAAACTCCTTGAGCCTCGGGTCTCCTGTCCAGACAAGTTCTTTGGATTGGTTCTTAATAACCTGACCGTCCAACTTATTATAAAAACCGTCCAGAAGACCGTAAATAAATGTTCTTCGATGTCTGTTCCCTCCAATTTTTTCTCGTCGTTTATGCTCTGTCCATAAAAACTCCGAGATATTTTGAAGGTAGTTATATACATACTCTGCCATTTCAACATTTTCAGGGGTTCCGTAAATTTCCAGGACCCGACCACTACGGTCTTTGTGTTGGTCATATCCGAATGTCCAGATCGCCTCCACAAAAAAAAATTTAGAGATTATAGAGCTGATAATGGACTTGATGGGATTACGCCTTCCCACCTCTCCTATCTGTTTAAAGATGTAGTTCCATTCAGTTTGCACATCTAATAATGAAATGTTGTGTTTTAATAAAAACTCATGAGCCTTGGTCATGGCATTCTGGGCCTCATGCTCGTTGGGGCTCTGTGCCAGCGCCAACAGCTTGTGGACTTTGTCCAGTATCTTGTGGTTTTCCTTACTTACAGAGGAGGTATTATTGCGATTTTCTACCCAGGACTTAATATCACCTGTGGCCGAAGGATCAATGTTATTATTCCGGCACACCCGTTTGAACGCCTCTCCATGGGGCAGGCTGTCCCGAATACCCAGAACTTCTTCTACATATTGATGCGCCATTTCATGATAAAGGACCTCCTGGACATATTCCCATTTATGGTTATTTATGAGAAAAGTGCTGATCGATAGACGACGGTGAAAGCCGCCTTTCCACGTACCTAAAACATCCTCTGAAAAAGAGAGTTCAAGGTTTGGAAGTTGCATGGAGTCTTTAAAATAATGGTAATTAGCATTTTTCCAATCTGCCTTCAATTGTCTGATCCAGGCCGTTTTTAATGTGTTGTCTATGTTATTCATAAGCAGGTTAATTTTGGTATACAAATCTTGTTCTATAATACCAGTTTAGTCAAGAGAGGGGTACATGATTTTGTTGATTTACTACAGGATTGAGAAGATAGTTGAAATGTGCGACTTATCTTAAATGAATAACACTATACTATTTACTATCAAGTTGTAATTCGGAGAATTTTGTGCCAAGTTCCTTCATTTTTTTCTGTACGTTTTGTTCTGTATTCAGATTCCAGTCATACGTTATCTTCTTCTCCATATGATGTACACGCTTTAACCTTTTCGGAGCAAATGTGTTGACAAAGTCTGCAACTCCTTCATATCCTCCGGTTTCAAAATCTTTGCTGAACCATTTAAAAAGCGGTGTTGTGTTCAGCTTGTCCTTAACCTTTCTCAGATGCAGTGGGTTTTTCAGCGCATTTTTCACTACTATGTCTAATTGCATGTCTATTTGATTACTATTAAAAACTTCAGCGTTCAAACTGGGGCATCCGACCGAAGCGCAGTTGATTGCAAAATGTATTCGCGGATCGGAGAGTGGGCGGATAACATTATGTTCAATGTCATCAAGGCTATAAAACACGCCGTCGACCTCGTGATGTCTGTTCTTCCAGCCGATCTCTTTCATACCAGTTATCGGATAATTATTGACGACATCAACTATTGTAAAAAAGTTGTATGCGTTGATCCAGAATGCAAGCTTATCTTTTGTCCATTTCGGCGACGTAACTGTTTTTAATTTCTTCAGTTGGAGTACAATTTTTTCCTGGAGAGCAGAGTCATTCTTTATTTTATCATAGTCGACCGATGTATGACTGAAATCTCCATAGATAGAAGAAAACGTATTTACTGTAATGGCGCTATTTAATATTTCCTGATAACTATTCCATAATGTATTGTCTCTTTCAGCAGATGTTGCATGCTGGGTAATAATGAACATAAGACAAAATATCTTAATAAATTTTTTCATGATTAAATTTTGTAGGGTTCGAGATTCACGATAAAAGCATTCGGGAATGACAGACTTCTCACTTAAAAGAGATTTGGTCTTAAGCTATCCAATTACTTTATTCCCGCACGCCAGTCATCTTTTCCATAATAAGGAATTTGCTCTCGACTACGATTGTGACTATCTCCATGTTTTAATTTTGCGAAGGAGAGTACGTCCATAGGACACTCTGTTACACAGGCCGAACATCTTACACACTGTACATCGTTCATTGGAATACCCCTGTTTGCAAAACTCATTACATCTATACCCATATGACACACCCTTGTACAAATTTCGCATGAGATACAATCCTTCTTTTCTGACAGGATTCGGTATCTGGTAAATCTTGTGTATATGTGCATTAGCGCCGCGAGCGGGCATCCATATCTGCACCAAATTCGCCCACCAAGAAAGAAGTAGACACCAAGGCCGAGAATGCCTGCAAATATTACGTCTATTACAAATTTGTATACACCCGTCATTGTATAGCTTAAAAGAGGAAATGAACTCCACATGCCTGATTTATTCAGATAGACAATTAGGGTAAAAATGATAGCAGCAAAAAGGATGATCTGTCCAACATTTTCAAGCCTTTTCGCCGTTGGGCCATGTGGTGTTTTACGCCTGTATTCATCTCCCAGTGTTTCTGCCATGCCCCCCACAACTGCAGATCCAGCCACAATATACACCTTTCCCATAATGCCGGATAAGGAAAAATAGAATTAAGCCAGTCTGTACAAAAGGAAACCATGTCCAGAAAAAGCTACTTCCAAATTCCCACATATGAGCGGCCAGAATAATATTAAAGCAAAACTACTCCATTTGCCGCTCGGGAAGAGCTCTGTCACTGCCCAGTGATTTGTACCCAGATTAGCCAGGATGAGAGGCTCGTACAGATGAAACGGAAAGAGAAAAAGAAAGAAAATTTGAATCGACACAAGGGTCGTCATCTGCCAGAAAACGTAGAGTGTTTTTCTGACGTATATACGGCGTATACCAAAGATGAGCATCGTTACACAATAGAAAAGGGAATACCAATATGTAGGTGATTCAATCCACTCTGCCGTCACCATAGTGTTATGCAGCGATTTAGAAAAATATAATATCGTAAAAAACCCGCTTACTCCAATGAAATATGTATACTTAAATGCATGCCATGGAGTTCGAAAGTTAGTTCTCCCGTGTCTTGCTAATAAACCCAGAGATCCGATTCCGGAAATTAAGAAAACCATCGAGCCCGCCCATCCCAGGATGAAGTTTAATGATGAATACCATTTGTAACCAGAAAGGTCCCAATTAAGCGGTGCTTTAAATGGCGCGCTTAAATATGCAATTATCTTTGCCCATACGGTATTAGATTCCACAAACAGATCAAAAGCGGTTCCTCCTTTACCAAAATAGAGCATAGAGAAGAAGCTTATTGACGCAACCATAAACCACCACCATGACACCCCTTTCTCTCCTTCCATACGTATGCCGCTACGTTTGAATAATTGTGTGGGCAGTTCACGGCCAATGAGGATAAAGATAACGTCATTAGGTATAGCTTTAACTTCTTCTTTTGTTTTCAGGAATACCTTTTCTTCTCGTATTTCTGTAACTATTGATTCTAAAAATGGTATAATACTGCCTTGCTCAACCAGGCCATTGAACCTGTTTATATTTTCCTCTTTTGGTCTGGAAAACTCTTCTTTACGATAAGAGTGGGTTATTCTGTTTCCTGATTCTGCAAGTGCGATAGAACACTCCAGCGAACTGTCACCACCACCAACAACCAGAATATTTTTACCGGTAAATTCTCCCGGGTCGTACAATTTATTGAATACTTTTGGCAATAACTCACCGGGTACTTTGAGCTGACGGCTCTTACCGGCTTTTCCTATGGATAGTATCACCTTCTGCGCCAAATACATTTTTTTGTTTGTTTCGATATGAATTGTATTCTCTTCGCGACTGAGCTTATGTACAAAAGTCCCCACTTCAATATTAAGATTTTCTCTTTCTATCTGGATCGTCAGTTCATGCAGGAGCGTCTCCTTGGTACCGTCAGCCATTTCTAATGGGACTTCCAGCCGAACTCTATCCGGTTTCAATGTAATGGGCTTCTCTTTTGGAAAATTTTCTATTGTATTCAGGATGCGACTTGATTCTAAAATAATGTAATTAATGTTCCTTTTTTTGCATTCTATTGCCGCGGAAATACCAGCGGGTCCGGCACCGACAATAACTAAGTCGTAGATGTCGGAATTATTCGCTTTTTCAGATGTAGTTTTTTGGCCAGAGAAGAGCCGTTTTACTATTTTTGATCCTCCATCTGCAGCAAGTTTAAGCATGGGTATACCGGTCAAATCTCCTACAATATAGACACCCGGTAAAGAAGTTTCGTTTTGTTCATCTATTTCAGGATAGCTCTCGACACTGTTTTCTGGATTGTTCTTCTGGAGCCAATTGAAATAGTTTGATACAAAGTTCATAAACGTTCTTTCCTTACTTAATGCATGAGGAGTTTTACTGTTTCTTATATCATACCCGAATTCCTTTATCGGGTATAACAAAAGCGGTATCCGCAAAAACCTAATCGGATGTTTGTGAGAAAAAGTATTAGTTGTTTGTTTTTATCTCGTTAAAGATCAAGTTACATCTTACTTTTGTATATATTGACAATTTATCTATTGGAATTATTCACTTAATTAAAGATCATTATTTCTCCTGCTTCCGTTTTGATTTAAAGAATGCGAGTCTTTTCTTTATCTCCTTATCAAATCCAAAATCTGTCGGTTTATAATATTCTCTACTTTGAAGCTCTTCCGGTAAACAGGATTGTCCTGCGAAACCACCATGGTCATGTGGATACTTGTATCCTTTTCCATAACCAAGGTCTTTCATGAGGGACGTTGGTGCGTTTCTGATATGAAGAGGCACGCCCAATGCCCCTTTCTCTTTGACATCACTCAACGCGCTTAGATACGCCTTATAAGACGCATTGCTTTTTGGTGCTGTTGCAAGATAAGTCACACCCTGCGACAGAGGTATCCACCCCTCCGGCATACCGATAAAATGAAACGCGTCTTTTACGGAAACTGCCATCTGGATAGCAGACGGATCAGCATTGCCTATATCCTCTGAAGCAAAAACAACCATGCGACGCGCGATAAAAAGAGGGTCTTCTCCTGCCTCTAACATACGTGCCAGCCAGTAGAGAGCCGCATCCGGATCACTGTCACGCATGGATTTGATAAAAGCAGAGATCACATTGTAGTGCTCCTCTCCGCCCTTATCATAAAGAAGTGCCTTCCGCTGCATCGCTTCCTGGGCGATTGACAGGGTAACCGTTCTCTTATCTGCCTTATTTGGTTCCGCCAGCATTACAGCTGTCTCAAGAGTATTTAAGGCGGACCTCGCCTCTCCATGAGAAAGGTCTGCGATGAAGTCAATAGCATTTTCATTTACCTCGACTTTTAAACTGGCAAGCCCACGTTCTTTATCTGATAAGGTATTGTTGATTATAGTTTTGATGCTTGCTATAGTGAGCTGTTTCAGTACCAGTACTTTACAACGGGAGAGCAGTGGTGCGTTAATCTCGAACGAGGGGTTCTCTGTTGTAGCGCCTATTAATGTGATAGTACCATCTTCCACGTGATGGAGGAAGGCATCCTGCTGGGACTTATTAAATCGGTGTATCTCATCGACAAAAAGAATAGTTCTTTTGCCGTAATATTTGAGCTGTTGCCGGGCATCTTCAATAACAGCCCGGATGTCCTTGACTCCTGACAATACAGCGGAGAAAGAGACAAAGTGGGCATCAAGGGATTTTGCAATAATTAAGGCTAATGTGGTTTTCCCAACACCCGGTGGACCCCAGAAAATCATTGATACCAACTCTTTTCTCTCCTTAAACCCGTTGAGGATTTTATCGGGACCTACCAGGTGTTCCTGTCCAACAAATTCAGCCAGGTTTTGCGGTCTCATCCTTTCCGCCAAAGGGGATTTTTTAGCAGACTTTGCCCTTGTGTCAAATAAGTCAGCCATTCTCAGTTATCCTCAATTCTAATTCCTGTTTTAAGCAGCAGCATCAGGTCAGATTTTTGCATATAACAAATTAATTTTCCAAAACCGTCATTCTTGGCCGCCTTCCCGCCCGGCTCAACCGTTCGGACGGGTACCTATTCGGGCAGGCATGCACCCTGCATAAAGCATGCGAGGACAAGCTTAAGTGGGTGCCCAGATTGAACGGGCCAACTGGATACCCGATAAAAGAATTCGGGTATGACAAAAGCGGCATCTACAAAAACCTGACCTGATGCTGCTGTGTTTTAAAAGTAATTATATTTCATTTTTGCAGAATTATTAAGCAATTCAACAAAATAATAGAAATCGTAATTAATAGCTTAGATAGTTAAGTCGTTACTTAAAGAGAATATTTTACTCATTAATGGTCAGCCAACAATTATGTTATCTAATTGTCGCTATTATGAGGAAAAAAGTTGAATTTGCCAGGTTGTTGTAATACTATTGCGGGAACAATAAAATATTATTCGTTCCACAGTTCTATGTGGAACAAAATTTTATAGAAAGGCGCGATTATATGATTAAGATTGTAGATGGATATGATAACAGTAAACAGATATATGAAATGATTGAAAACGTTGTTGATGAATTGGGTATAAAACAGAAACTGGAAGAAGTTACTATTAAACATACTCCGGCAGATTCTCCTATCGATATGAATTATCTCAGTTCGGATAATCGGTCACTTGTGCTGGAGATTGTGGACTCTTTAGACAACCTTGAGGGGCGGGTCAGGCATGAGCTTATGCATGTGGCTGACCAGTTAAACGAGAAGTTCCAACATAAAGAAAGTCTTGTTCCACCAGAAGGGACCGGTGCATTCAGAAGGTATAAATACCTGTGGAATGTATATATAGACAGTCGCCTTATAAAGAGCGGTAACCCTTCCTACGATACTCAGGATGCCAGAGAAAAGGAGATAGCTGAGTGCTATCCAGAGCTGAGTGAAGATCTCAGGAAAAAATGTTTTGATTTTCTCTGGGGAATTGAGAGCATTGATTTCGAGCAGATTTCAGCAATGAGTTACGATCTATTTTCAACGTTTGATGAGCTTCGGTCTCTCGCCGAATCGCATGGAGAAAAGCAGGTTACGTTTGAGACAATGGAGGAGCTGAAAAACTACGGAAATTAGAAAGCCCCATTTGAAGGGGGAATAGATAGACAGGTAGTATGTTTTTCACTTTATTGCACATGTGAAAATGTATATCTGGTTGGCAAGCTGCTTTGCAAGCTGATAAGCACTATTGACTTAAAACTTTCGTTAACACTATGACGAATGGACTAGAGAGAAACTTTATGCTGTCAATTTTTCAGGCAACTGCAAATTTACTATAAATTTTCTGCAATCAACAGAAAAATTGTTATAATCACCGGCATATCCATTCAGCTACAAAGAATTAGTTGCACAAACAGACCCTTCCAAAAACATTCTAACCCAGATGACGCTGGTTTTTAATGCACAAGTTTAATCAATTTGCAAATTTATAGGATTCCCGCATGTTTAAGCGCATCTGCCACCTTCTCATCCTTTATTGCCAACTCTTTCAGCACTCGCTCTATCTTATCTTCCCGCTCCTCAAGCTCTCTGTTTTTTTTTACCGCAGGCGCAAGAGTTGTTCTCCTGTCCCACAGTACAAAGCTGAAAATGGCAAAGATTCCTGCAAGAACCACATATGTAAGATTTCTTAAATCGGCGATATCGCCCTGAAGCTCACCTCTTAAGTTGGCGATATCCCCTTTAAGCTCACTTCTTAAATCATCAATCCTTTTGTTGATTGCCTTCTGCCATTCATCAAGCCTGATCAGCATCTCCCTGTCTTGCCGTATAAAAGACGCGTCACTGGCATACCCGACGCACGAGAAACTTAATATCGACAGCATTGCGATTAAAATTACTTTCTTCATCGATTAATAGCACCTTCCAATCTCGGAGTTCCATATTCGTACTTAAAGAATAGTATCAAAGATTTTAATCAATTTGTCAAGATGAAAGATTTATGCTTAGTGTTGAGTCTACAAAAAAGCTTTTTTATATGAAAATTGGTGTGGAAATACGAGTCTAAATACAAAAACCCAAGCCAAAACGGGGGAGGAAATGTTTTGACCTGGGTTTCTACACAAACTTTAAAATTTGCGCAGCATAAAAAATACATCATACATCAAAAACTTAGTTCTTGATAATTCTCCGCCTGTCAATTGGTAAAGGTTATTATGGCAGACGGAGATAATAAAAACAGTAACCAATTAACATTAAAATACGTATTCTGTGCCAAAAGCAAGTACGATTTCATCGTCATTAGTAAATTCGCCATCAGCACCATGTACCAGGCCCATACCGGCTTCCTCTTGAGCGTCTGAAACATTGTACTTGTTATACCTGATTTCAGGTCTCAGCAGAAGGTTATTCGCAATGGTAATATTATGCGTATATGTTATTGAATACATTGAATGACCAAAGCCCTTTGCGCCGTCATCGTCATCAAAATATTCATACCTGAGAGCACCCTGCTGATTATCAGTGAAATCATACATTGCATAGTATACCATCGCCCACCAGTGAGCGCTGCTGCCTGCGCTATTGTCTGCAGCAAGAGTTGCTGAGCCATCATCAAAACCATTCTCCTTAGCACGACCGTGGTCCCAGTTAAACCCAAGGCTTAACTTATCAACCTGTGGTAATGCATAGGTCATTACCACATCGTACATAAATACATTTTGACTGGAATTACTGCCATTAAAGCCCCCAGAGCCATCCATAGATGTTTCCGGTCCGTTTATTGCGGCTAGGGAGATGAAGAAATCGTCATTAGGCTGGTAAGAAAGGTAAGCTCCGTATGACTTTCCCTCATTGTTATCTATATAAGTATCCCATCCATTAACATAGTTAAGTTATAATCCCCATTTGTCACTAGGAATAAATTCAGTTACATCAAAACTTACACCCATGTGTGTACATGGTATCTCATTATTGTAAACCATACCGTGCGTATAATTTGGGTTACCAATGTTTTCTACCAACTCATAGCCAATCCAGGTATACATTTTTCCCATGGTAATTGGAAGTTTCTTTCCAAGTACCGGCGCATTCCAGGTAATATTTGCTACTGCTAAAGAAAATCTATCGTTTGTACCTGAATCATTAGCACCAGAAACAGAAGCATCAAGAGAGGCATCATGAGAGTGTGCTAAAGTGGTGCCTGTTCTGCCTGCTGCTGTGCCTCCAAGCGTAGTAGTTGCTGCAGAAGCGGCATCATCATTTCCAGGGCCAAAGAAAGTAATACCTTGTGTCAATTCGCCCATATATATATGAGCCTGCCAGCCTATCGGGTGTTCGTCGGTTGCTTCCTTGTCAAAAAACATTGCAAAGTTTTGTAGCGAAAATGTGTTGTCATCATTTTCACCTATGAAGTTTACCTTACGATTTGCATTCCTGTTAGAAACATTTTCACCGGAGTTTCTCAGGTTATACATGAAATTGGTATCGATAAAACCACCAACGGTTACACCTTTGAACAAACCGCTTAAAATTGCAGAGCCTGCCATTGCCTCATTAACTGCGGAAGAGATATCTTCGCTCATTATTTCAGCCCTGATTTCGTCTTTGAAATCAGCCGTTATGACATCTCTCAGGCCAATTGTTGCCTCTTGTATATCAGCCTTTGTTTCGCTTTTAAGTTCGGCCATTAACTCTTGCTTGAGTTCTGCCTTTAATTCTTCTCTAAGTTCAGCTTTCAGCGCTTCCATATCTATACTCTGCGCAAAAGAGACACTGCCTAACATCAAAACTGCGAACATTGGCAGCAACAAATAAAATTTGATTTTAGCTATCATTCATTTACCTCCCCATAACATAATAAAAAATTAAAATTCTATAATTTTCCAGCATGCATAAACGGACGCTACACACCAGAAAATACACATACATATAAAGGCTTTAAATACTTTCAATATACTAAAACGGCTGATATCGTCTGACGCAAACTGGCTAATATCAACTGCAATCATACCTAACTACTGCGTACAATGGTCGTTATTTAATCAAAATAAAAAGTAAAGTCAAGAAAAAAATCATGCCACCGGCAAGTCCTATCAGGCTTCCGGAGGGGAAAACATGGACAATTAAATGATTAGTATTATAATATGCTGAATCAATTTAACGTTGCCGATGGCCATGAATTACAAGACATTTTTAATTTGCAAAGCAGCCCATTTTAAGTCACGAGTAGTAAGAATAAGCGCAATAATAGTGCCAAAGCATGTATGTTTTCAATAAAGAAATATTTCAAGTATTGTAATTAGCAACTCTTAATTCTTTAAACGAGGTCATTGTAC